>JAHZKM010000117.1 GCA_022600395.1 Pseudomonadota bacterium
AAAGGTATTTTGGTTAATATTTTTGGCGGCATTGTGCGTTGTGATTTAATCGCAGAGGGTATTCTTCAAGCCATTGAAAAAGTTGGACTTAATCTGCCAATTGTTGTTCGTCTGGAGGGTACGAATGCCGCTCAAGGCTTGAAACTACTAGATGAATCAACAGCAGACATTCATACCGAAGCAGACCTTACCCAGGCGGCCATTAAAATTGTATCACTAGCCCAAGGAATGACAAAATGAGCGTATTAATCAATAAAGACACTCGAGTCATAACTCAAGGATTTACTGGCAAACAGGGCAGTTTTCATTCCGAGCAATCTATCGCTTACGGCACCCAATTTGTTGGCGGCGTTACACCTGGAAAAGGCGGACAAACACACCTAGATTTGCCTGTGTTTAATTCTGTTAGAGAATCGATGGATGCGACCAACGCTTCAGCCACCATGATTTACGTGCCGCCACGCTTCGCCTATGCCTCTATCGTAGAGGCAATTGAAGCCGAAATGCCTGTTATTGCTTGCATTACAGAAGGCATTCCAGTGCAAGACATGCTCAAAGTTAAGGCAATTTTAAAAGACTCTAACTCAACGCTAATCGGGCCAAATTGCCCAGGTGTTATCACCCCTGACGAATGCAAGTTAGGCATTATGCCGGGCAATATCCACCAATCTGGAAGTGTAGGCGTGGTTTCTCGCTCGGGTACTCTAACCTATGAAGCAGTTCATCAAACTACACAAGCAGGCCTCGGACAAAGCACCTGTATCGGTATTGGCGGAGACCCTATTCAAGGCATGAATTTTATTGATTGCTTAGCATTATTTGAAGCAGATAAACAAACAAAGTCAATCATTATGGTTGGTGAAATTGGCGGCTCTGCTGAAGAAGAGGCGGCAGAATTTATTCAATCCAATATTTCCAAACCGGTGGTTTCTTATATTGCCGGCCTAAGCGCTCCAAAAGGTAAACGAATGGGGCATGCAGGTGCTGTGATTAGTGGCGGAAGTGGCAAGGCCATTGACAAAATCAAAGCCCTGCAAGCAGTTGGCGTGGCGATTGCACCCACCCCTGCAACCATGGGCTCAACTCTTTCAGATATTTTAAAATAGTAACTCAAGTGACAGGCGCAACTTATCATTCAAATATCTTATGAAAAAACCCATTGTTATTGTTGGAATTGGCGAACTCGGTAGTGTTTTTGCACGAGCCTTTTTAAAAAATGGCCATCCTGTCTATCCGATTACTCGACAGGCTAATATCGCCACATTGTTTGACTCAATAGACCCAGAACTCATCTTGGTATGTACAGGTGAAGCTGATTTGAAAACTGCCTTAGGGCAAATTCCTGATCATTGGAAAGACCGAGTAGCAATGATGCAAAACGAACTTCTACCTCGTGATTGGGTGGCTTATAACTTTATCAATCCGACTGTTATTTCGGTTTGGTTTGAAAAGAAAAAAGGCATGGATTCAAAAGTGCTCATATCTTCGCCCACTTATGGCGCAAAATCTCAAATACTAACCGACTCTTTAGCACTAATCGATATTCCTGCACATACACTCAGTAACAATAAAGAGCTACTATTTGAGCTTGTACTAAAAAACTTATACATCCTCACCACAAATATTGCAGGACTTGCAATTGGAGCGGACGCTAATGTGGATGACTTGCGCAATAAGCATCTAGAGCTCATGCGCGAAGTATCAAAAGATGTATTAGTTTTACAAACCCAATTAACTGGTCAATCTTTTGGTAAAGATCAACTAGAACAAGGCATGATTAAGGCTTTTGAAGGAGATTTGGCGCATAAGTGTATGGGTCGATCTGCTCCTGCAAGACTAGATAGAGCATTAGAGTTGGCGAAAGAATTTGGCGTTAAAACGCCTACCTTGCAAAAGATTAAAAATAGTCTTTAGCGTTTCATTTTTACATAGGTTTTTTCGATTTCTTGCTCTAGCTCCAGCAAAGAAAACCCTCGAACTTTTTCAATAAACTTCTGACCCATAAAAAACACCTGCACGACTGGCAATGAAAAAACACCGTGCTGTGCGCAGACTTCTTGCAACTGTTCACAATCAATATAAACCATTTCTAACTCTGAAAATTTAACACTAAATTTATCATCGATTTGCGGTTTGATAGTCTGACAAACCCCACAATTAGCGCCACCAAAGAGAATTAAAACTGCCTCTCGCTCCTGTTTAAGTGTATCTAGTTGCGCCTGATTTTCTAATTGATTCACAAACCCTCTCCTAACTGCTTAAAGAATATCTCAAAACTAGGCAGGTTTAATTGAGCCTGTCGTTGTTGCTCACCCCACATCGGCTCTGGAAAATAACTATCAGTTGCAAACCTGGCCATAACATGCCAATGAACCTGTGGCAAAATATTGCCAAATGAGGCGATATTAATCTTATCTGGCTGGAAATAACTAAGCATTAATTTTTCAGCCACATCAATAACCCTGAAAATTTCTAATTTTTCATCCGCACTACATTCACTAAACTCTTTCACCGGTCTTTGAGTAAACACCTTAATCCAAGGAATTTCGCTAGGTTCAATTTCTACTGTTACTAGATTATTTTGATAAATCATACGTCTCACTTGTAAACAAAATATTATTGAAATTAACCATAATAGGATTATGCTCTAGTTAGCAACATCGCATCACCATAAGAAAAAAACCGATATTTTTCTTGGATTGCGTGTTGGTAAATCTCCATCATTTTCTCCCTGCCAATAAAAGCACTCACTAACATTAACAATGAAGATTTTGGCAGGTGGAAATTAGTAATCATCATATCCACTACTTTAAATTCATAACCAGGGTAAATAAAAATATCTGTCTCCTCTTTACTAGCAACCAGCTTGCCACTTTTAGCAGCAGACTCCACAGATCTCACAGCAGTAGTACCTACAGCAATAATACGCCCGCCATTAGCTTTAGTTTGGTGAATTTTATCTACGGTATCTTGATCTATTTCAAAATACTCACTGTGCATCTGGTGTTCTGTAATATTGTCCGCCTTAACCGGCTGAAATGTTCCTGCACCCACATGGAGTGTAACAAAAACATGGTCAATACCTTCAGCCTTTAAGTTGTCTAATAAGGCATTATCAAAATGAAGCCCTGCTGTTGGTGCAGCCACCGCTCCTTCTTGTTTGGCAAAAACTGTTTGGTAGCGCTCAAGATCTGAGCTTTCATCTTGGCGCTCGATATAAGGCGGTAGTGGAATATGCCCGACTTCATCTAACAAACCTAACAATGAGTCTGTTTCAAAATTCAAAGTATAAAAACCATTTTCTTTACAAATAACTTCGGCTGTATCACCATTTTCAAGCGTAATAAAGCTGTTAATTTTTGGCGCTCTAGAAGCTTTTAACATTGCTAATACTTGTTTTTCATTCAGCAAACGTTCAATCATAATCTCGACTTTGCCGCCTGATGCCTTATAACCAAATAATCGAGCAGGAATAACGCGAGTATTATTCATAACCAGCAGATCTCCTGGCTTAATAAAGTTGGCAATTTGATGAAAATATGTATCAACTATTTCATCTTGAGGTACCAATAAACGAGAGTCAGTCCTTCTTTTTGGTGGGTTTTGCGCAATTAACGACTTAGGCAAATCAAAATCAAAATCACTTAATAACATATTACTTTGTTTGGCCTGAAAAGCCTTGCTTGCTGAATAGCTCTAGGACTTGATAACTTGCTGTAACAATAGCCCTAGGAGTTATAGTGGCGCCCGTAAATGCATCAAATACACCACCATCACGCTCAACTTTCCAATCTTTCTGAAGTGGGTTTACCAGTGATAACCCAGTAAACTGCTTAATCCAATTTGATTTTCTAGTCTCAATCTTGTCACCCAAACCAGGTGTTTCTTTGTGAGTGATTACACGCACACCTAGCAATGTTTGTTCAACACTAACACCCGTTAATAGACGAATATCGCCATTGTATCCATTTGGATAGGTATGCTCTATTAAATATGCAAAGATCTTACCATTGCGCTTTGCCGGATAAATACTGATAGTTTGATGAACACCATGTAATGTTAAAGTTTGATGATATTTTTCCTGCAAAATATCGTTATCATAGTTAACTACTAGTTCAGATAAACGCTGAATGAGTAACTGCTCCTCATTATATTTAATTTTTATCTGTGTGGCGTCTTGCGTCCAACTAACAAAGAAAATACTCACTATTGTAAAGCTTAACAATAATAACCCTGGCTTCAAAATTGCCTTAATCATGATCTACCAAATACTTTAGGTTGTGTGTAATGATCAATGAGCGGTACAGCCATATTCATCAATAAAACTGCAAAAGCAATCCCATCTGGATAACCACCATAAGTGCGGATCACAACAATCAACACTCCTATTAGAAAGCCATAAATTAGTCGGCCTTTTGGCGTGGTACTAGCGGACACAGGATCAGTTGCAATAAAAAATGCACTCAACATAGTGCCGCCTAATAAGAAGTGATTTTGCACTGGCAAATATGTCTGTGAATCAAACATTGAAATCACTAGTGCCATAGCTAAAATTCCAGATAAAACCGCAGCGGGAATATGCCAAAAAATAATCTTTCGTGCTAATAAATAAACGCCGCCCACTAAAAATCCTATATTAATCCAAGCTTGAGAAATGGATTGTAGCTGAAGGGTTGCAATATCGCTACCTAAAGATAGGCTTGTTTTTACGTCATCTAGTCGAGTTGCGCCACTGATTCCGTCAAAATGTAACAAATTAAACACTACGTCAACTACTTGACTAAAACTTAAATAATCAACTGGCCAAGTCGTCATTTGCAAAGGATACGAGATTAACAAAAAAGCATAGCCTAGCATCGCTGGATTAAAAGGATTGTTGCCCAAGCCACCATACAACTGTTTACCAAAAATAACAGCAAATGCAACGCCCGTGACCACCACCCACCATGGCGCAATAGAGGGAATGGAAATGGCCAACAAAATAGCAGTTAAAACTGCCGAACCATCACTAATAGACTCTAGTACTGGACGACCTCTCAGGGCTAAAAAAAGCGCTTCAACAGTCAATGCAGAAACCATGCCAAGTAAGATTTGAATGATCACACCAAAGCCAAAGAAAACGTAAGACGCGCTAACTCCAAGAGCTAGAGCATAAATAACTTGTCGCATAATTTGATTGGTGCTTAATCCAGCGTTATGCATTTTTTTCCTTATTTTTTTTGACACGTTCCATTGCCTGAGCAATTTTATCCTTTTGCGCCTGGCCTTGCACCTTGTCTTTGGCCATTTTTTCCTTTAATGCTTGTTTTTTATCAGCCATCATTTGCGCACGCTCTTTTTTATTACGTTCGAGTCGATACTCTCTAAATTCAAACCGATCTCTAGCAATATCTGTTTTATGTTGATCAGCTGTTTGCTTATTATGCAGAGCCTTAGCAAATGAAAAGTAATTAACCAAATCAATATGACTAGGGCAAACATACGAACAACAAGCACACTCAATACAATCAAGCAAATTATAATCCATACATTTTTCAATATTTTTACCCTTAGCATGCCAATAAATTTGTTGCGGCAATAGGCCAATTGGGCAAACCGTATTGCAGGAGCCACAACGAATACATTCTTTAGCTAGTTGCTGTGTTTTTTTATTATTAACAAAAATACAATTCGTGATTTTACAAATAGGCATTTTGATATCTACAATATCCACACCCATCATCATCCCTCCCATACGATAATCATGCGCTTGAGCGTTCACATCAGTCAAACTAATCGCTTGCTCAAAAGAAGTCCCAAGACGTAGCTCAATATTTACTGGTGTTACTGCATCTCCTGTAATAGTAACAATGCGAGAAATTAAAGGCCGCTGTTCGATTACCGCATCAAAAATAGCCTTAGTGCTTGCAACATTTTGACACAAGACGCCTTTGTCTGCTGCAAATCCACCAGATGGAATCTCAATGCCTAACAATGCTTTAATCAAAAGCTTTTCAGCGCCTGATGTATATTTTGCAGGCAATTGAGCCAGACTGATCTTATCATTATGATTAAACATCAAGAGTGCTTGATACGCTTCTTGCTTGTCATTTTCAATAGCAATAATGGCTTTTTTAGCGCCTGTAATATGCAATAAAATCTCCACTCCGCGAATCACTTCTCGAGGATGATGCTGCATTAATGCATTATCACACATCACTCCTGGCTCACACTCTGTACCATTAATAATGAGTGTGTGACAGTCTACCGCTTTATTAAGCTTGGTATGCGATGGAAACCCTGCCCCACCCAAACCAACAATACCTGAGCGTTGGACATAATCGATCATAGTTTGTCGATCACATTGCAAGAAATCATTGCCACACCCTTGTGTTTTAATCCACTCATCTTTGCCGTCAGATTCAATACTAATACAGTTAGCCTTTAGCCCTGATTTATGCGGAATTATCTGTTGACTAATGTCCACAACCGTGCCAGAAATAGATGCATGAATTGGCACACAAAACTGATCTTGTGTTTGTGCAATGACTTGCCCTGTCAGCACTCTATCACCAACTTTAACACAAGGTTTGGCCTCATCACCAATACGCTGTTGGAGTGGTAAAACCACATGATTAGGCAGTGGCGCTTGAATAATTTTCACCTGATCAACCGGATAAGGGTTTTCAATCACTACACCCCCTGCAAATTCGTAATCAGACACGCGCCTCTCCTGGAATCTTGGGTATAAAAGTTGATAAAGTTGGCTTGATTTCCTTAACATAGATACAATCAACTGGACAAACAGGGATACACAAATCGCAGCCTGTACATTCTTTTTCGATCACTGTTGTCATGACTTTTGATGCCCCAACAAACGCATCTACTGGACAAGCCTGAATGCATAAAGTGCATCCAATGCATAACTTTTCATCAACATACACAACATGATCAGGCTTAGTTTCTCCATGCTCCTCGTTTAGTTTCAAAGTTTCCACACCAAGCAACTCGGCCAATGCATCTGCACCCTCTTGCCCACCAGGCGGACACTGGTTAATTTGTGCTTCACCTTTGGCTAATGCTTCAGCATAAGGACGACAGCCAGGAAAATCACACTGGCCACATTGAGTTTGCGGCAAAATAGCGTCAATTTGATCTACCAATGGATTACCTTTAACTTTAAATCGAATAGCCGCATAGCCCAAAACTAATCCAAGTATTAGCGTTAAACCCGAAAAAATAATAATTGATTCTACCACTAAGCCAATCCAATAAAACCCATAAACGCCATAGACATTAATCCTGCTGTAATAAGTGCAATAGGTGCACCTTTGAAAGCAGCAGGTACGTCAGCTGTATCAATATGCTCACGAATTGCTGAAAACAATACCAAAACAAAAGAAAAACCAATAGCAGCGCCAAAACCATAAACAGCAGATGCTAAAAATCCATTATCTTGATTAACATTGAGTAAAGCAACACCTAATACGGCACAATTGGTGGTAATTAGCGGCAAAAAAACGCCTAAAGATTGATGTAAAACTGGTGAAGTTTTGTTGACTACTAGTTCTGTAAATCCAACCACTCCAGCTATGGTTACAATAAAAGCGATAGTTCGTAAGTACTCAATATCAAATGGCACCAAAAAATAGGTATTAATAAGATAACTGGATACACTCGCCAGTGTTAGCACAAAAGTTGTCGCAAACCCCATACCAATAGCTGTTTCAACTTTTTTGGAAACACCCATAAATGGGCATAATCCTAAGAATTTTACCAAGACGAAGTTGTTGACTAAAATCGTACTTACTAAAATTAAAACATATTCATTCATAAGCTCTGATTTTAACTCAAAATCACCTTCCATAATCCAAATGAACTGATCAGCAACAACATGCTACCCACCCATTTTTTAAATACTTGATCATTTTCTATAATTTTTTGATGCGCCTTAATGCCAATCACATGACCAATGGCAGCAACCGGAATTAAAGCCAAAGAAAAACCCCAGTCAATTTCTACACCCATCGCTACAAAAGTTACCATCTTAATACTCACCAGAACAAACCATAGTACAAATAATGTATTTCGTAGATATTCTTTGGCAACATGGCGAATATAGACTGCTACAATCAAAGGAGCTCCTGTTAATGATGTGCCTGCTACATAACCACCTAATATTAATAATAGCTTATCTACCCAAGGTTTTTCAGAAGAAATTTTTTGATTAAAAATCCAAGTTGTTGCGTAAAAAATAGTAATTAGGTAAATAAAAACAATAACCACTTGATCGGGCAAACTTAACAGTCCAGCAACACCAACAAGTGTTGGTGGGATAATCCATAATAATGACTGCTTTAGATAGCGCCAATCAACTCTTTTAATCGATTTAAAAAGGGTTAATGACGAGAAAAATAGAAGGTGTATTCCGATAATGGGTAACCAATATACCGGGCTACCGCCAATTAATAACATTAACGGCAATCCAATTGCCGCACCGCCAAAACCTAAACCAGTACGAACAAAGCCTGTCCATAGAAAAATCAAACCAACCAATACAAGGCTGGTAGCATCAAAAACCATTAGCGTAGTGTATCAGCTATTCTTTCTGCACTTTGTTGGGTTAACGCTTGATCTTTAGCCTCGACCATAACACGGATTAGTGGCTCTGTGCCAGAAGCACGAATGAGTACTCTCCCCTGATCACCTAGCTGCGCCTTGACTTCTTTTATCACTGCGTTTAGTTGTTGATGGTTATCAAGATCAATCTGTTCTTTGGTTTTAACATTGATCAATACTTGTGGGTACTTCACCATTTCATTTTTTAACTGATTGAGACTAGTACCACTTTTTGCTAAAACTGCCAATACTTGCAGTGCAGAAATAATACCATCACCCGAAGTAGTTTTATCCAAACAAATCATATGTCCAGAACCTTCTCCACCTAAAATAGCGCCATGCTTTTTCATCTCTTCCATCACATAGCGGTCGCCCACATCGGCCTCAATAAAGTCAATATTAAGATCTTTTAAAGCGTGCCGGATGCCTAAGTTAGTCATTTTGGTTCCAACAACAATATTATTATGCAAACACTGTTGCGCTTGCCAAGCTTTAGCCACAATAAATACCAATTCATCGCCATCAACCAGTTCGCCTTTATGATCAACCATCATTAAACGATCTCCATCGCCATCAAAAGCAATGCCTAAATCGGCCTGGTGATCAAGCACCACTTCTTGTAAATGCTGTGTATCTGTTGCACCGCAGTTTTTGTTAATATTAAAGCCATCTGGCATATTATTAATCACGGTAATATTAGCACCCCATTCTGAAAAAACATCCTTAGCAATATGATAAGTCGCACCATTAGCACAATCAATAATAATATTAAGCCCGTCTAGGCTAATTGAACGATCAAAAGTTGATTTACAAAATTCAATATAACGCCCGATTGGTTGCTCATGTCTTCGTGCTTTTCCAATTTTGTCAGAACTAACACTCTGCATGGGCTCAGCTAATTTTTTTTCAATTTTTGCTTGGTCTTCATCACTTAGCTTAAGACCTTTATCAGAGAAGAACTTGACGCCATTATCTTGAAAGTGATTGTGAGAAGCGCTTATAACCACGCCTGCAGTTGCGTTGTAAGTTTGTGTTAAATAGGCGATAGCAGGCGAGGGCATTGGGCCTAATAAACCCACATCAACGCCAGCTGATAAAAAACCTGCCTCAAGTGCTGATTCAAATAGATATCCTGATACGCGCGTATCTTTGCCAATCACCACACTTGCTTTACCTTTTTCTGACAAAACAGAGCCTACTGCCCAACCCAGCTTTAAAAAGAAATCTGCAGTAATAGGCGCTATCCCCACTTCACCACGAATACCGTCTGTTCCAAAATAATTAGTCAATCTATTCTCCATTTACTGCTTGCAATGTTAGTAGCGCATCTTTAGTAGCCAATACATCATGCACACGCACAAAATTTGCTCCATTTTGAACTGCTATTATAGCGCCTGCAACACTGCCAATTGTACGACCTTTAACATCTCTATTATTTAGTATAGCACCAATCATAGATTTTCTAGAGAGCCCTGCTAAAAGTCTGCAACCTAGACCTTTAAACTCATTAAATCGACGCAAAATCTCTAAATTATGTGCCAAGGTTTTGCCAAATCCAAAGCCAGGATCTAGAATAATCTTATCTAATGGAATACCTGCACGTTCGCAAGCGTCAATTCTTTGCTGAAAGAAATGCTGAATATCCTCTATAACATTATTATATGTTGGATTTTTTTGCATGGTTTGTGGCAACCCCTGTCGATGCATAAGACAAACATCAACTTCCAGAGAAGCGGCCATTTTCAAAGCGCCATCAGCCTGTAGAGCGTTAACATCATTAATAAGACTAGCGCCTGCCTCGACCGCTTGCTGCATTACTTTTGGTTTAGAAGTGTCAATTGAAATAGGTGTTTTGGTTTGCCTAGATAGCGCTTGAATCACAGGAACGACTCGATTTATTTCATCAACCTCATCTACCGACTTCGCTCCAGGACGGGTTGACTCTCCACCAATATCAATCATATCCGCACCCTGATCCAACAAACGCATAGCGCCACTAATCGCATCATCGATATGAAAGCACTGCCCACCATCAGAGAAAGAATCTGGAGTGACATTCAAAATTCCCATCACTAGTGCTTGAGGTTTTTTAATAGTCATAATGACTATTGATTACCGCTAGGCGATTTTAGGATCGCCATCTAGTGGCTTTTCATCAGAATCATTCGTATCATCTGCCTGAACACCTGAACCTAATTCGGTTGAAGCCACCTCTGAATCAATCACAACTGCCGCTTCACGCATTGGTTTGCGATCCATCAGATCATCAATCTGCTCTTTATCAATGGTTTCAAACTCCATTAACGCTTTAGTCATTTCAATTAGAATATCTTTGTTATCTTCTAAAATCTTGGTAGCAAGTGCATAATTGGTATCGATAATGATACGGATTTCGTCATCAATCACTTTAAAAGTTTCTTCTGAAATATGCTTATGCTTAGTAACTTGCTTGCCTAAAAATACTTCGCCGTCGTCTTCACCATATGCTAGCGGCCCGAGCTTATCTGACATTCCCCACTGTTTGACCATTTTATGCGCAATTTCTGTTGCTCGCTCAATGTCATTACTCGCACCTGTAGTAACAGCGTCTTTACCATAAATCAGCTCTTCAGCAATTCGACCACCAAATAAAGAAGCTACTTGAGAATTTAGCTTACGCCTTGAAATACTATAACTATCTTTTTCTGGCAAAAACATTGTTACTCCAAGCGCTCTTCCTCTAGGAATAATACTGACTTTATAAACTGGGTCGTGTTCTGGCACTAAACGTCCAACAATAGCATGGCCCGCTTCATGATAAGCAGTCATTTCTTTTTCAGCCTCATCCATTGCCATAGATTTACGCTCAGCGCCCATCATGATTTTATCTTTGGCTTTTTCAAACTCTTGCATACCTACCAAAAGTTTATTCTTACCTGCGGCAATAAGTGCCGCCTCATTACATAAATTTGCTAAATCTGCACCAGAAAATCCTGGTGTCCCCTTAGCAATATTCGCTGACTTAACATTTTTCGCAATAGGCAGCTTACGCATATGCACTTTTAAAATAGCGTCACGTCCATTAATATCTGGCAAACCCACCATGACTTGACGATCAAAGCGTCCAGGGCGAAGCAATGCTGGATCCAAAACATCTGGACGGTTAGTTGCTGCGATAACAATTATGCCTTCAGAACCTTCAAAACCATCCATCTCAACCAACATTTGGTTTAGAGTTTGCTCACGCTCATCATGGCCACCACCCATACCGGCGCCACGCTGACGACCTACTGCATCAATCTCGTCGATAAAAATAATACATGGTGCATTTTTCTTAGCTTGCTCAAACATATCACGCACGCGTGATGCACCAACACCGACAAACATTTCTACAAAATCAGAACCAGAGATAAAGAAAAA
>JAHZKM010000118.1 GCA_022600395.1 Pseudomonadota bacterium
AGGCGTGTGACTAGCTAAAAATTGATCAAGAATGGCAACTGCTTGCTGAATTTCAACTGACTCATAAAAGCTAATATTTTTCTTTCTTTGAGTGTAGCGCATATAGAGTTGGCTGGTAATCTCGTCAGTAAAAAAAATAGGCCCAACTGACGTTTTTCGTCTAATCTGGCCATCTACTTCATGCTCAGGGATGCACATTGCTTGAGCGTGGGTTAGGGCTTTTGTTATGTCAGGGTTCTCTTCTCTAAGAAGTAAATAAACTATTTGTTGATCAATCCATTGGTTTTCGCCTCCTGATTGAGCAGGACTAACACAAAATAAAGAAAACGCCCTAATACGCGCTTCAGGCGCATTATAGTAGCCATCAGTGTGCCAGCCAATAGCGCGATCAGTATAAGGGATAAACTCAGACTGATCCGATTGATCGCTTTGGGTGATATGTGCTAAGCCTTGATTTTGAGCGTATAAATGCTGATCAAATTCGGTCAAACCTAACTGCTCATTGAAGCTAATAATGCTAGATTCGTAGTTCAGTTGAGCAGGTGTGTGAAATAATGCAAAATTATTAATACGACATAAGTCGCTAATTTTAGACTTCTCAGCAGTTGATAGCTTAGCAGGGTTGCCAACCTCTACCAGGCAATTTTCAATATTAGTTTGGACTTTTGCAAGCTTTTCATCTCGCCAAAATTGGTAGTCATCTGTTGAAGTTATGACGTTAGCCATTAATACGCTTATTGATAAACCATTGTTGTGCAATTGACAAAATATTGTTTGCTACCCAGTAAAGCACCAATCCTGACGGGAACCATATGAAGAAAATAGTAAAGATAAAAGGCAGTGACATCATAATTTTGGCTTGCATTGGGTCAGGCGGCGGAGGGTTAAGCTTTTGCTGTACAAACATCGATGCACCCATAATGAGTGGCAAGATATAGAATGGATCAGGCGCGGCTAAATCAAGTAAATACCAGAAAGGCGTTTGACGCAATTCAACCATTTCTAGCAATACCCAATATAACGCAATGAAAACCGGTATTTGAACCAAGATTGGCAAACAGCCAGCCGCCGGATTAATCTTTTCCTTGCGATAAAGTTCCATTGTTTTTTGGCCCATCTTTTCTTTATCGTCGCCGTAAGTTTCTTTGAGCTTAGCTAGTCTTGGAGAGAGTTTTCTCATACCAGCCATTGAACGATAAGACTTTTCACTGAGCTTATAGAAAGCCAATTTGATCAAAATAGTTAGAATAATAATGGCATAACCCCAAGACCCGACATATTCATAAATCCAGTGCAGTAGCTCTGAAAGAGGCTTGGCAACAATAAATAAAATACCGTAATCAACTGTTTTATCAAGTCCTGGCGCCAAATTGTCAATACGAGATTGCTCTTTAGGGCCAATATATAATGCGTTCTTTCCTAGTGTAGCGCTTGCACCAGGTGCAATTTTTTGAGCAGGGTTAACGATGGTTAATAAGTATTTACCATTATTTACTTTAGCAGAATAATTATGTACTTTTTGCGCTTCCGGAATCATGGCTACAAAGAAATAATGTTGAATCATTGCTAACCAGCCACCTTTAGAGGTGGTTTCTGGTTGCTCATTAAATTCATCAAACTCAATTTTTTCAAAGACCTCTTGGTCATCATATTTAGCGCCACCGGTGTAGGTTGGCATCATCATGTTTGATTGGTCTAGCGCGGTTCGTACTAATTGTGTATAACTAGTAACATCTAGTGGATCATTTGAGTTATTAGTTACCTGATAGTCAATATTAACTATATAGCTGTCTTTAGTAAAGCGGTAGTTTTTAGTGACAATAGTGCCATTTTCACCAGTCCATGTTAATGGCACGACTAGTGCATCACCTTGCATTTGGTAGTGCGCTTGTGCGGCACTAAATGATGAATGGTGAGTTGGCATTTGTTCGCTTGGTAGCAAGCCACTTTGCGCTTGGAACAGCTCATTTGGTGAGTCGCTTAGCAACTGGAAGTTTGCAATAGAGCCTAACTCAATTGGATAATCGTCAAGCCATGCATTGATAATGGTACCGCCTTTTTGGCTAATCTCTAATGTGAGAAGATCTGTGTTAACTGTTATAGATTCGCCGCTATGTGTTTGTTTGCTAGTAGGAACGTTTGCTGTTGGCTGGGTGCGAATGGCGCTAGGCACGTTGGCATCTTTACTAATAGATGCGGTATCAGTGTTTTTCGTATCGGCTTGGTAAATTAGATTGCCATTGGCGTCAACAGCGTGTTGCCTATCCCATTGCTCATTGAGTAAGAAAATACTTAGAAGAATGGCAATAATAAGGAAAATTTTTTGATTATTCATCGGTTTTTTTGAATTAAAATTAAGTTACTTTTTAGGCACAGGATCAAAGCCGCCTTCGTGCCATGGGTGACACTTTCCAATACGTTTTATACCCAGCATAAAGCCTTTAAATAGCCCATGTTCTTTGATAGAGTCATAAGCATATTGAGAGCAAGTTGGTTGAAAGCGACAATTAGATCCTAATAGCGGGCTAATTAGCCATTGATAAAGTTTAATCGGTATTAAGAGTAGATAGCGCATTATTTACTAACTACTTTTTTCAATAAAGATTCTAAATCTTTTGCTATAACAGTATTGTTAGCAGTCTTTGATTGCTTGGCCATGACAACAAACTCCCAGCTACCTAGTTGCGCTTGGTTGAGTCTAAAGGTCTCGCGCGCTAAGCGCTTAAAGCGATTACGCTCAATTGCTAGACGGTGTACTTTTTTAGAAATAGCCAAGCCGAGCTTGGCTCGCGATTGGTCTGTCTTAATGGACATTACCTGCCAATATTTTCCCCTAGTTATTTTTCCATGATTAAAGATGGATTTATATTCGCTAGGTTTTAATAATTTAGATTGACGGGTTAATCTAAAAGACATCTGAAAATAGAAGTTAAGCTGTTAAACGCTTACGTCCTTTTCTTCTACGTGCGTTAATAATTGCACGACCTGCTTTAGTGCTCATTCTTGATCTGAAACCGTGTTTACGTTTACGTTTGATAACACTCGGTTGAAAAGTTCTCTTTTGCTTCATAATGGGTATTGTTCAATAAAATCTTGCAATTTTACCATAACTTAATGGCCCTGGCATTAACTGTGACGAATATAGACGTCAAGGCAATATAGATGCTAAAATGACACATATTTTAGCTTTTTAAGCGAGGTTGCTAATGGATTTACTATATTGGTTGATGCTACTAAAAGCACCGAATTTAGGGGTTAAAACATTTTATAAATCGTTGCGATATTTTGAAACGCCACAGCAGGTTTTTCAAGCTAGTCATCATGAGCGTCTTGGCTCTGGACTATTTAAAAAATCTACGTTAGCTTATCTTAACTCAGCAAATACGAGTATAGTTAAGGCTGATCTAGAATGGATGCAAAAAAAGAATTGTCACATCTTAACCTTAATTGATAAGCGTTATCCTCCACAATTAAAAACTATTGCTGACCCACCACCTCTACTTTATGTCAGAGGCGATGTTGGTTGTTTGAAAGAACCTCAGTTAGCGATTGTTGGTAGTCGAAACCCAACTACAGGAGGCAAACAAAATGCATATCAATTTGCAACTGATTTGTCTAAACTGGGTTTTGTAATTACCTCTGGCATGGCAAGTGGAATTGATGCGCAAGCGCATATTGGCGCTTTGGAGCAAAGCGCTAAAACCATTGCGGTATGTGGTACAGGACTTGATAGAATCTATCCAGCAAAGCACAAGTCTTTGGCTCACCAAATCTCAATGCAAGGTGCCTTAATTTCAGAGTTTTTTATTGGCACATCACCAATAGCAAGCAACTTTCCTAGACGCAATCGAATTATTAGCGCTTTAAGTTTGGGCACACTAGTTGTTGAGGCGAGCATTAAGAGTGGTACCATGATTACTGCCAAGCTTGCCGCTGAACAAGGCAAAGAAGTATTTGCCATTCCAAGCTCTATTCACAATCCCTTGTCTCAGGGGTGCCATTATTTGATTAATCAAGGTGCTAAACTAGTTGGTAACATAAACGACATTGTTGAGGAGCTGCCAGAAGTCTCATTGAGTGATATACTGCCACAGAAAAAAGATGATTCTATAAAAGGGATGGACAAGACAGGGTCTAAAGTATTAAAATGTCTTAGCTATGAACCTTTGAGTATTGATCAGTTGGTTGAAAAAACCAATCTTAGTCCACAGATAGTATCACAAGAGCTACTCTTATTAGAATTGGCAGGCAAATTAGAAAAGACCCATGCACAAGGCTATATATTAATTAAATAAAATTTATAATATGACACACAACATTCTTGACGTCCTTACTTATATGTTCGATTATCTTTTTGAAGAGGTGGAGCATAACAATACCCATGAAATCAACGACAGTGAGTTAAAGGCACATTTATCAGATGCGGGATTTGATGTAGTAGGTATTGATAAAGCGCTTAGTTGGTTAGAGAATATTGCCGCTTTGCAGGATGGAAAAATCAAACCATTTGATCTAATCAATCAAACTAGTATGCGTATTTATACGGATGCAGAACAATCAAGACTAGATGCTAAGGCACGCGGATTCTTGCTTTTTATGGAGAACGTAGGTCAGTTGGATGCAAACCAGCGTGAAATGATTATTGAGCAAGTTATGTCATTAGGCGATCCAGGTATTGATTTGGAAGATCTTAAATGGGTAGTAATGATGGTATTAGGCAATAGCGCAGATGGTGAAATGTCTGCCCAATGGCTTGAGTCCATTGTATTTCTTGATGAAAATCGCACCTTACAATAATGGCTAAAAACTTAGTTATTGTTGAGTCGCCTGCAAAGGCTAAAACAATTGAAAAATTTTTGGGTAAAGACTATGTTGTTAAGTCGAGTATTGGCCATATTCGTGATATGCCAAAAAAGAATATGGGTATTGACATCGAAAATAATTTCGAACCTACCTATGAGGTGACCACTGATAAAAAGAAAGTGGTCGCTGAATTGCGTAAAGCAGTTAAATCGGCAGAAAAAGTATACCTCGCAACGGATGAAGATCGTGAAGGCGAAGCTATTGCTTGGCATTTACTTGAAGCGCTAAAATTGCCAAGAGATACAGCTAGAATAGTTTTTCACGAGATTACTAAAGGCGCAATTACTAATGCAATCACTATGCCAAGAATGGTAGATTATCATTTAGTAGACGCTCAGCAAGCGCGTCGAATTATTGATCGTTTAGTGGGCTTTGAAATCTCACCTGTTCTTTGGCGCAAAATTTCTGGTGCACGCTCTGCAGGACGGGTGCAATCTCCGGTGATGCGCTTAGTAGTTGAACGAGAAAGGGAAATAGCCCAACATATTGCTATTTCGACTTATAAAGTCAAAGCTGAGTTGGTGAATGCTAACGGTGAAGTAGTTGAAGTGAAACTCAATACAGATTTTGAATCTAAAGCTGAGGCGCTAGCCTTTGCAAGTAAACTTTTATCAGCAGAATTAACGGTTGATTCTATTGAGAAAAAACCTTCAAAGCGATCACCAAAAGCTCCTTTCATTACCTCAACTTTACAACAAGAGGCATCTCAGAAATTAGGGTTTTCGGTCAAGCAAACAATGACTATTGCACAAAACTTGTATCGCGAAGGTTCGATTACGTATATGAGAACAGACTCATTTACCCTGTCAGAAACAGCGATTGAGGCTGCGGGTAAAGTGATCAAGCAAGAGTTCGGTTCAGAGTATCATCAGGTTAGACGGTTTAAGACGAAAGATTCGGGTGCACAAGAAGCGCATGAAGCGATTCGCCCGACAGATTTAACCAAGCCAAGCATTTATGGCGTGGATGAGCAAACCGCCAAGCTTTATAGTCTTATTTATAAGCGAACACTAGCCTCGCAAATGAGCGATGCGCAATTGCAAAAAACACAAATCAAAGTGGTTGTTTCTAATGCACAAGAGCGGTTTGTAGCGAATGGAGAGATCTTAACCTTCCCTGGCTTTTTAAAAGCCTATGATTATCTTTCTGCTGATGATAAACTACTGCCTAATTTAAGTGAGGGAGATGTCTTAACGCTCGCCAGCTTTTCTGCAAGAGAAAGTTTTTCTCGTGCCAAGGCACGTTATACCGAGGCTTCGTTGGTTAAAAAAGTAGAAGAAATGGGCATTGGTAGACCTTCTACCTTTGCCACTATGGTTTCTACCGTACAAGATCGTAACTATGTCAGCAAAGAAACTCGTGAGGGTTATGAGCGTGAATACGACCTAATTGAAATACAAGATGATGCGGTAGTCGAATCAAGACCAAGTGAAACGACAGGTGCTGAAAAAAATAAACTTTTCCCTACTAATGTTGCTTATTTATTGAATGATTTTTTAGTGAAAAATTTCAGCAATATTATCGATTACGAGTTTACTGCCAAATTGGAAAGTGATTTTGATATGGTGGCCACAAAAAATACTCCATGGAAAGAAGTGGTCAAGAACTTCTACGAGCCATTTCATGCACAAATTGAAGCAGCAGCAGATATTTCTAGAGAGGAAACACATGGGATGCGTGAATTGGGTGAAGATCCAAAATCAGGCAAACCAGTGAGCGTTCGCTTTGGGCGCTATGGTGCGTTTGCACAAATTGGCCATAAAGATGATGAAGACAAACCAACGTTTGCCGCGTTAAGGGGCGTGCTGGATATTGAAACCATTACCCTAGAAGAAGCATTAGAGCTTTTTAATATGCCTCGCACTGTTGGCGAAACAGATGATTTTGGTTTAATTAAAGCTAATTATGGGCGTTTCGGTCCTTATATTCAATACGGTAAAAAATATGTTTCATTAAAAGAGCATACGCCTGAAGATGTTGACTTGGCAACCGCATTAGAACTAATAGCCGCTAAAGAAAAATTTGATGCAGAGCGTATTATTAAAATTTTTGACGACTCTGAAATTCAAGTTTTAAATGGTCGTTTTGGGCCGTATATCTGGAACGGTAAAAAACGCGGAAAGGGGCAAAAAAATATTACTATTAAAAAAATATTTGGCGATAAAGAGCCAGCTGATTTAACATTGGAAGAGTGTAAAAAAGCCATCTCTGGAAAGCTCAAACCAAAAGTTAAAAAACGTAAAAAAGCTACACCTAAAAAAGCCGGCGCTAAAAAAGCGACTAGCAAGCCTCTCAAAAAAGCTGCCAAGAAAGAGCCATAAGCTATCATAGCCTTATTATCCAACAGCCTTTTTTTACCCTAGCGGTGTAAAATGCAGAGCATTTATTGTTAAATATCAATTGTTATGTTACTAATTAGCGAAATAATGATCGGAAATCCACAAGTTGATAATTTTGAAGAGTTAGTTGAGATACTTAAAGCTATTTCAAAGACGTCTGATGAGCGTTTTTTTCGAATGGATGTTAAGCCCGACTATCAAGACACACCGGAAAACTGGGAGGATCGTCTAGAGGCGGCCTTTTACTAGAGGATAACCCATGGGAAAATACTTAAACAAAGAGCAGATTTTTGACGCGGAAGATGGCGAAGACTTATACGCCAATGAAGAGCAGCTTGTTGCACGCTTAGAGTTTTTTGAGAATCAATTGTCCAAGCAGACAGCGGATACTCCGGTTGAAGAGCGCATTAACACCCTGCTTGAGATTGCGCGTATTCAAGTTGAGCGATATAAAGGCGCAGACGCCTGGGAAAAGGCTATGGCAGCTTTTGATTTAGCAAAAGATAATGAGCTTTGGGAGCTGGCAACTGAAGCTTGTGATGCGATGTTTTTGTCAGAAGGTCCTGATGCATTAAAAGCGCTAGGCCATGCATTGTGGCTAGGCGTCACCTTTCCAATTGATCCAGAAATCACCGTGGCGATGCTTCAACACTTAGTTGAAGAGTCTCCTAAGGGGGCTGATACTAAGGCTTATGCTGCTGCAGCTGCACATTATATTGTCTCTATTCGTCGCGGTGCAGATGATGACTTAACGTTTTTTGCCTCGCAGATGATTGCCTCCGTGGCTGATGAACACTCCCATGTCACTGATCAGTCAACTTTTGATTTGTGGCGTAAAACTTTGCAACTGGATAAGCCTGAGGTGTTTTTGCCTAAGCTTTCAAGCGCGGTTGAGCAATTAGTTGGCGACACTTGGTGGATTGAGCGTGATGCGATTAGAGCTCGGCTTGATGCTCAAGGAAAATAAAATGAAAATTAAGGTTTGTGGCTTTACCCAAGCGCAAAATGCACGCGATGCATCTTTGCTAGGGATTGATGCCATTGGCCTGGTTTTTTACGACAAATCCCCACGCTATGTTGATGTTGAACGCGCACTAGAGATAGTCCAGGCGCTTCCACCGTTTGTTAATCGCGTAGGACTATTTGTTAATGCAGATTCTTATTTTATTGATGAAGTATTGTGTGAAGTGCCGCTCGACACTTTACAGTTTCATGGTGAAGAGTCTCCAGAGGCGTGTTCTCAATATGCCATGCCCTATATTAAAGCTTTGCGTGTTAATGAGCAGACGAATATCACCCAATTTGCACGAGATTATCAGCAGGCAAGCGGCCTACTGCTAGATGCCTACCATCCAACGACATATGGTGGTACCGGTTCGAGCTTTGATTGGTCGCTGGCACAAGTGGATATTGACACACCTGTTATTTTAGCGGGCGGACTTAATCCTGATAGTGCGGCCCAAGCAGTGGAGCAAGTTAATCCTTATGCGCTTGACGTATCCAGTGGTGTAGAAAGTAAAAAAGGCGTCAAAGATCTTGAAAAAATAAAACAATTTATCTATCAAGCAAACCTATGAGTAACTACAACTTACCTGATAATCGTGGACATTTCGAGCAATATGGTGGTGCATTCATGCCAGAGACATTGGTAACAGCAGTTACTGAATTAAAAGATGCTTATGAAAAATTTAAAGATGATCCAGATTTTTTGGCTGAGTTTAAGCACGACCTAAAACACTATGTTGGGCGCTCGACACCGCTTTATCATGCAAAAAATTTAAGTCAAAATTTGGGCGGTGCTCAAATCCATCTTAAACGTGAAGACTTAAATCATACTGGCGCGCACAAAATTAACAATACTATTGGGCAAGCCTTATTAGCCAAGCGCCTTGGCAAAACACGTATTATTGCTGAAACTGGCGCAGGCCAACACGGGGTTGCAACGGCGACAGTAGCGGCCCGTCTAGGGCTTGAATGCGTGGTTTATATGGGTGAAGTGGATGTAGCCCGCCAAGCTTTGAATGTATTTCGTATGAAGCTACTTGGGGCGACAGTTATTCCAGTGACTTCTGGTTCAAAGACTTTAAAAGACGCACTTAATGAAGCCATGCGCGATTGGGTTACAAATATTGATGATACTTTTTATATCATTGGTACCGTTGCAGGCCCGCACCCGTACCCAATGATGGTGCGTGATTTTCAAAGTATTATTGGCAAAGAAGCAAAAGCACAATTTGCTGATCAAGTTGGCGGCCTGCCAGATGCATTAGTTGCGTGTGTGGGCGGCGGTTCAAATGCTATTGGCCTTTTTCATGAATTTATTGACGATAACTCAGTTGCAATTTATGGTGTTGAAGCAGCTGGCCACGGCCTTGAAAAAGGTCCGGCTGCACATGCTGCGCCTTTGTGTGCGGGTAGTGTCGGTGTTTTACATGGCAATCGCACGTATCTTATGGAAGATAAAGATGGGCAAATTATCGAAGGCCACTCTATTTCTGCAGGTCTAGATTATCCAGGTGTTGGCCCTGAACATGCATATTTAAAGGATTCGGGTCGTGCGCAGTACGTGGCGATTACTGATGAAGATGCGTTGGAGGCTTTTCATACTTTGACGAAGGTTGAGGGAATTTTGCCAGCTTTAGAGTCTTCTCATGCCGTGGCTTATGGCATGAAACTTGCTCAAGAACTAGGAAAAGATAAAAATATCATTATTAATCTTTCGGGGCGTGGCGATAAAGACATACATACAATCGCTGAGATTGAAGGTATACAGTTTTAAAGAGTGTTTTTCACCAAATTCTTTGTTGTCGAAATCTTCAAGAACAGTCACTTATAATTTTTAAGCTCCTATTTTTTTAAATTCCTTGCGCCTCGATTTTGAGTAAAAACCACTCTTTAATAACAATTTAAATAGAGATTGGCACTAAAAATTTAGCAAATTTTACGAATTATCAGCATAGATGACTATTTTTTTTCTAAAAAAATGAAATTATTGGCTTAATTTATATTAAAAACTGATTTTTATAGCAATATTGTCTAATTTTTTGCGATATTTTCCCTAAAAATAGCTATTTTTAGCTTTTTTTATCATTATTAGGTCATTTTCAATATTCGTGAAATTTTTAGACAGTAAATAGGGTTTGTTTAGCATTCTGTCATGCTGAGCGCAAGTCCACCGAGCGAGGTTTCTTTATATCTGCTTGACATATCAAGTCCAATTTTTTCATGGTTTCAATGCAGCGATCTAGGGAGATTAAGTGCTCCCCATTTTCTCTGAGTGCTAGAGAGGCGGCTAAATAAGCACTAATTGTGCCAAATCTGTTGCGTTCAATGCAAGGCACTTGTAATTGGTGCCAAATTTTAGAATGAAAGGCTATTGTGATTATAGTTTCATTTTGAAACATAAGGTACAAT
>JAHZKM010000119.1 GCA_022600395.1 Pseudomonadota bacterium
ACTGTATTGTCAGCATTGATTTGCAAGCTGATAATACTGGAGTGGGTTTCCACCACAATAGGATTTCTTTGGGTTAGCTTTTTTTGATGCACAAAACGAGCAAAACAACGTGCACCGTTTCCACATTGAGCCACTTCAGATCCATCTGCATTATAGATAATATAGCGAAAATCAATTCCTGGAGAAGTGCTTGACTCTACAACAAGCAGCTGATCAAAACCCACGCCAAAATGCCGATCAGACAGACGAACAATCTGCTCAACACTAAAGTTGATATCGCCACTAGTATTGTCAACCACCATAAAGTCGTTACCCAGTCCGTGCATTTTTGTAAAATTTATCATCATGGGCTTTATTTTATCCACTTATAAAGCTAAAGGTTAATGAAAACGATAGTTCTGCTAAAATATCGCCAATATTTATCCATAAGGCAAATCATGCAAACACCAAGTAATATCACCTTAAATAAAGACAAAAATCTTTTAACCCTAACTTTTGATGGCGTTGAGTACCCGCTAAGCACTGAGTTTTTAAGAGTTTATTCTCCTTCTGCAGAAGTAGTTGGTCACGGCCCAGGTCAAGAAACTTTACAGCTTGACAAGGAAAATGTCACTATTAAACGTATTGAACCTACTGGTAATTATGCAATTATTCTATTCTTTAGTGACGGTCATGATAGTGGAATTTACTCATGGACACACCTACATAAACTCGCAACAGATCAGCAGTCTTTATGGGCTACTTATTTAAAACGCCTTAAAGACGCGGGACACTCACACTCACAGCTATAAATTCATATGGGTTTTTTAACCGCCCTATTATCGTTTGCTGTAACGATTGGTATTTTAGTAACTATTCATGAGTATGGTCATTATTGGGTAGCTAAAAAATTCAATGTCAAAATTCTTAGGTTTTCCGTTGGATTTGGAAAAGTTATTAAATCTTTTAGACGGGGTGAAACCGAATTTACCCTGTGTGCCATCCCTTTGGGTGGTTATGTCAAAATGTTGGATGAACGCGAGACTAAAGTTGCGAGCGAAGAACAGCATCGTGCTTTTAATAGGCAATCTGTATACAAGCGTTTTGCCATTGTAGCAGCAGGACCAGTTGCTAATTTTTTACTGGCTATCATACTTTTTGCTTTTGTTTTTATTCTAGGCGTTAATGGCATTAAACCAGTTATTGGCTCTGTTTCAGACTCAGGATTTTTTGATCAGGCTGGTTTACAAGTAGGCGATGAATTGCTCAGTATTAACCATTCACCAACCCCTAATATAGGGGAATTTTCTAATCAATTCATTCAGGCTATCGATACTCAACCTTTAACTATTCAGGCGCGCTCTAAAAACGATAATCTCAAAACAACCACTCTTAATATTGAGGGTGATTTTTTAGCCAATCCTGAGCAAGGACTTGATCATTACTTGGGGTTTAAGTTTGCTATGCCTGAATTGCCTGCTGTAATTAAATCAGTAGCACCTAATTCTGCTGCTAGCAAAGCCGGACTTCAGCCATTAGACATGATACTGAGTGCCAATGGCCAAAATATTAGCACTTGGCAAGACTTTGTATTAGCTGTACAAGTTAAGCCTATTAAACCAATTAAGCTTCTTATTCAGCGAAATAACATCACACTTACACGCACTATAGTGCCGCTTTTAATTAACAATATCCCTAAAGCAGGAGTGAGTGTTAATGTGCCTGAAAATCACTTAAAAAATTGGCAGGTGCTAACAAAAAAAGACCCAGTTGATGCTCTTTTATCAGCAAGCTTTAAAGTCTACCAATTAACACTACTTAACCTAAAAATGATTAAAAAAATGATTATTGGTGAAGCTTCGATTGAGCAAATTAGCGGTCCTGTTAGTATTGCCAATTATGCTGGAAAAAGTGCAGAAGTTGGCTTAACACCTTTTTTATCTTTCTTAGCATTAATTAGTATTGGGCTTGGTTTGTTAAACTTACTACCTATACCTCTGCTAGATGGTGGACATTTGTTTTTCTATATAATCGAAATTATTAAAGGTTCGCCTGTAAGTGATTCTGCACAACAAATATTTGCTAAGTTAGGGCTATTTGTTATTTTGTCATTAACCTTTGTTGCGCTGTATAATGACTTGATACGTTTATTATAATCTTATGAATTCTATGAAAAAAATGTTACTTAAATTATTCGTCTCTGCTAGTATTATTTCTAGCTCTATTGTGTTTGCCGCTCCTATTAAAAGTATTGAAATACTCGGCTTAAACTCTATCTCTAGAGGAACGGTATTAAGCTACTTGCCTGTTGAAACAGGTGATGATTTCAACAACCAAGTCTCTGGTCAAATTATCCGAGATCTATATAAAACTAATTTCTTTAAGGATATCGAGGTATCACAACAAGATAATATCTTAAAAATTAACCTACAAGAAAATCCACACATTAAATACGTTGATGTTCTTAACTATTCAGACAAAGTTATTGATGAAGAAAGACTAAATCAAATTCTTAAAAATATGGATCTTTCTCAGGGTAAGATTTTCAACAAACGTCAGCTTGACAAGTTAATTGATCAGCTTGAGGCGACTTACGTATCTAAAGGTTATTACGGTATTAAAATCACCAAAAAAGTAGAAACTGACGCTCAAAATCGTGTTGGTATTGAGCTAGATGTGCAAGAAGGTGAAGTTGCTAGAATTAGCTCAATGAAGATAAGTGGCGGTAATATTCACGACGAAGACGACTTGCTAGATTTGTTTGAAATTGGCGAGCCTGATTTCTTCATTATGAACTACTTTACAGAAAAAGATCATTATTCAAAAGTCGCACTAGATGCGGGTATTGAAGCTATCAAATCTCTTTATATCAATTCAGGCTATCTTGATTTTAAAGTGATTAATATCGAAACCAAACTCTCAACTAATAAAGAAAATATTGATATTGATATTCAAATAAGCGAAGGCGCCGAGTACAAATTAGGCGTTATTAGCTTTACTGGTGATTTACTTAATCAATCTATTGAAGAATTAAAGGCACTATTAACCATTAATACTAATGATGTATTTGAGCGTAAAAAAGTGATTGAAAGCATTCAAGCGATCACTGATATTTTTGCAGATCAGGGCTATGCTTTTGCAAAAGTTGACCCTATTACCAAAGAAAATACCGAATCTCACGTGATTGATTTAGAAATTAACGTAGCGCTTAACAAAAAAGTCTATATCAATCGAATTACCATTGTAGGTAACACCCGAACCCAAGATGAGGTCATTCGTCGCGAAATTGGCATTAATGAAGGTGGTCTATATTCTAATACTGAATTGGACGAATCGATCAAAAAAATTAAGCGTTTAGGGTACTTTTCTGATGTTAAGATGGAAGTCTCAAAGTTAACAGGTTTTGAAGATAAAATTAATCTTCACTTTAGTGTTGAAGAAACCAAAACAGGTACTTTTTCAATCGGTCTGTCGCACTCAAATAGCTCAGGCGCCTCATTTAATATGGGTGTTAAAGAAAACAATTTCTTAGGCACAGGTAACACCCTTAACGCTGCATTTTCTAATTCAGAAGCAGTTCAAGAAATGAGTTTTTATTTCTCTGATCCATACTTTACCGAAGACGGACACTCAATTAGCTACGGTATTTTTACCAAATCTTTAGATGGAACTGAGCTTGATGTTGCCTCATATAAAATTGATGAAAATGGCTTTAGCCTAGGCTACGGCATCCCTATTACAGAACAAACTCGTATTGGTGCAGATTTAAGAGTGTCAAGTCGTGATATTACTTGTGGAACCACCATGCTTAGTACCTATGAGCCTACACAGTGTAGCAGCAATGATAAAACTGAAATTAAAACCAATCTGAACTGGTCAAACAACACACTGGATAATTTTAACTATCCAACTGAAGGCAGTAAAAACAATCTAAGCTTTGACTTAACTCTGCCTATTGCAGATTTTCAATACTACAAGTTAGATGCTTCACACAAAAGCTACTATCCAATGGGCAATGACTTAACTTTAAAGATAAATGGTAGTCTTGGTTTAGCACAAGGCTATGGCGATAAAGAACTGCCTTTCTTTAAGCGTTATTATGGCGGTGGCTCTTCTTCAGTTAGAGGTTTTGATTTTAACTCTTTAGGTGCTACATATGATGGAACTATTGCCAAAGGTGGTGAGTTATCACTATTAGCAGGTACGTCGGTTATCTCACCAATGAAGTTTATCAACGACAGTGAAAACATGCGCATGAGCGCCTTTATTGACGCAGGTTCAGTTGAAGAAAAAGCTTCAAACTTAAGTGTTGATGAAATTCGTATGTCAACTGGCGTGGCATTTTCATGGCTGACACCGGTCGGTCCACTAGGTATTTATGCTGCCAAGCCATTAATCAAAAAAGCAGCCGATCAAACTAAAACAATTGAATTTACTTTGGGTACTAGTTTTTAAAAAACACACATAACACTGGAATAACATGCACACATTGGGGGAAATTGCCAAACTTGTTAATGGCGAATTAGTTGGCAATAGTGAGCGAGTCATTCACGCTTTAGCCAGCATTGATTGTGCAACGAGTGATCAACTAAGCTATGTGGTGAGCTCTAAATACCAAGATAAGTTAGCAAGTACTGCGGCTGGCGCAGTAATTATTAACAAATCCTTACAACAATTTTGCACTACTGATGCTATTATTGTTGAAGATGTTTATTTGGCTTTTGCACACATCACTCACTTATTTAAACGCAAGGTTGTTCATGTTAGCGGTATTCACGCTAGTGCTAATACCCACAACGCCTCTATTGCAGCAAACTGCTGTATTGGTAGGCAAGTAGATATTGGCATTGATACTGTTATTGGTGCCAATACCGTAATAGAAGACAGCGTCACGATAGGTGCTAATTGCACGATTGGCTCAAATGTAAGTATTCTTCAGGGCTCTATTATTGGAAATAATGTCGTTATTGAGTCTGGTGTCGTGATTGGTTCAGAAGGCTTTGGTAATGCCAGAGACAAGCATAAACATTGGCACACTATCGCACACCTTGGTAATGTGGTCATTGGCGATAATGTGGGCATTGGTGCTAATACTACTATTGATCGTGGCACGCTTGAA
>JAHZKM010000120.1 GCA_022600395.1 Pseudomonadota bacterium
GCAAAGCGTGCGCTAGAAATAGGTACAACCAATTGAGGTCCGGCAATATTGGCAATTTCATTATCTACTTGATCCAACTCTAGCTCGAAAGGCTCAGGCTTTGGTACTAAATAGCCAATATCTTGCAAAAATTGTTGATAGACTTCCACATCAAACACTCCCGCATTTTCCTGATGCCATTGATCAATCTGAGACTGCATTTGATCACGTTGCAATAATAACTCTTGATTTTGCTGTGATAATTCGGCAATAATTGTAAGCAATTTAGGAAAAAATTCATCAGCCTTAATATCCAAACCTGGCAAAACTTCTTGCTCTACGAATTGATACAAGCTTCGACTAACCTGAAAACCCGCTATATTTTGATACCCATCTACTAACATGATACTAACTCCTTAACAACAACAACTCCATCTTGATCGGCGTATAAATAATTTCCAGGAATAAAATCTACGCCAGAAAAACTCACAGGAATTGCCACTTCGCCTATGCCTTTTTTGATACTCTTTAATGGGTGTGTTCCTAGTGCACGCACACCATTTGGCATCTGATTAATAATTTCAGAGTCTCTGATAAGACCATAAACGACTATGCCAGCCCAATTATTTTTAACCGCCTTTGCAGCTAATTGATCACCCAACATGGCGCAACGTTTAGAACCGCCGCCGTCCACTACCAACACTCTTCCCTGTCCATCTGTATCCAGCACTTCTCTCACCAAAGAGTTGTCTTCAAAACATTTAATTGTATGAATAGCGCCAAAAAAATCTATCTTAGCACCATAGCGACAATAGACTGGCTCCAAGTACTCTACATTGGGGTGTAATTGATCTGATATGTCGCTGGTTTTTTGCATAAGGGTTAAATAGATTGTGAATAAATTTGAGACATTCTGTATCGTTGTCGATAAGGGTAATAGTCAATAATATTGCCATTTTTAATATTATCTTGAACAGACTTCCAGTAATCGACACTCAAGAGCTTTTCATACGATTTAGCAAAAATCTTCTTGCTGTCGTTTTGATTAAACATAAATAATTTAAATTCTTCTGGAAAAACATCTTCAGGGCCTACGTAATACCAAGGTTCAGCAGCCATTTCATCTTCTTCATGCCGAGCGTCTGGAATTTTTCTAAAGACAGGCTGATCCATGGTGGTAATTTCATCATAATCATAAAAAACAACCCGATTTTGGCGCGTTACTCCAAAGTTCTTAGTGAGCATATCACCTGGGAAAATATCTGCATTAATCAGCTCATCAATCGCACGACCATAGTCATTGACAATATGCTCCAAATCTTCATTTTTAGCATTTTTCATATACAAGTTAAGCGGAATCATTTTGTTTTCCATATACAAATGCTTAATGATGAGTAGATCTCCTTCAATCATAATGCTAGAACCAACCTTACTTTTTAGCTCGTTCAGTAGCTTTTTATCTAAGTCTCGAATTGGAAAGGCAACATTAGAGAACTCCCATGTATCTGCCAGGCGTCCCACTTTACAATGGTTTTTGACAAAGAAGTATTTATCTTTAACCTGTTGTTTAGTGGCGGTCTTAGGTGGGGCAAAATTATCATTAATCACCTTAAATACATAAGGAAACATAGGGAAGGTAAAAACAGTCATCACCATACCCTTAACCCCAGGAGCAATAATTAACTTCTCGCCAGTACTACGAGAATATTTTAAAAACCGTCGATAGAGTAAAGTTTTGCCGTGCTTGTGGAGCCCAATAGAGCTATACAATTCGGCTTTCGTTTTGCCAGGCAGAATTGATTTTAAAAAATCAACCACAGCTGCAGGATAGTCCGTATCAATAAAAAAGTACGATCTAGAAAAGCTAAAGACGATAGAAATATTATCAACATCGGTTAACAATGCATCAACATAAATGCCTGTTTTTTTATCATTTAATAAGACAATTAAAACAGGGCGGACCTGGTTGTTCTTTAAAACAACCTCGCCCACAATATAAGCAGCTTTTCTTCTAAAAAAAGTACTTTTAACCAGTTGTAATTCAAAATCCTCATCTTCTAACAAGCTAAGCTGCTTAACAAATTGCTGCTTTAAGCGAGATACATCTCGCGTTAAATCTTGATACGGCGTTACAAAGTCTAGCTTATTGAAGAGCGATTGCAAAGTCTGCTCTAATTGAGAAGCTTTAATATAATGACTATCAATAATTGGGTCATCCATATCAATGAAAGTTGTTGATATGGATGGCTTAACAAAAATAAAATTATTATTATAAAAACGCTTATCAAATAACAAGCAAAAGACTGAGTTATAGAACGTTTCTGCCAGTTCTGGCTGCTTATAATTTGACGTCAGATTGATATAAGCAAGCTTAGTATTAATCCAAACCTTCTCATCAAACATATCTGTATTCAGCTCTTTTTTAAGCGCAAGACAAAACTGCTTAACTTGCTTGTCATAAAAATAAAGTCGCGCTCTATAATCATCTAATAATTGCCGCCATTCACAGCGATCAAATCTAGATTTAGCTTGCACAGATGCTTGTTGAAAAACACAATAATGCTTCTCAAAACCCGCTAATATATTCTTGGCAGTAGATTCAGGCAGATTGCTTGATTGCGTGCTCATTTTCATCATATCGCTTCATAAAGTAGTAGGCTTACATCATAGTATAAACCAAGCTAACTTTATACAATAATCAAGATTTAGAACTGCTCTTCTTCAGTTGAGCCTGTCAACGCCGTTACTGAAGACGCACCACCTTGGATAACTGTCGTTACATCATCAAAATAACCCGCGCCCACTTCTTGTTGATGCGCTACAAAGGTATAGCCTTTCTCTGCTGCTGCAAATTCTGGCTCTTGCACTTTCTCAACATAATGCTTCATACCTTCACCTTGAGCATACTCATGCGCAAGATCAAACATGTTATACCACATGTTGTGAATGCCTGCCAAAGTGATAAATTGATATTTGTAACCCATAGCAGCAATATCTTCTTGGAAAGAGGCGATTTGAGAATCTGTTAAATTCTTCTTCCAGTTAAATGAAGGTGAGCAATTGTAAGCTAACAGCTGATTTGGATTTTCAGCTAATACTGCTTCTGCAAACTCACGCGCAAAACCCAAATCTGGCTTGCCAGTTTCACACCAAACCAAGTCTGCATAAGGCGCATAAGAAACACCACGTGAGATAGCCTGATCAAGACCATTTTTAACTACGAAAAAACCTTCTGCAGTACGCTCTCCAGTGATAAATGGTTCATCAATTGGATCCACATCTGATGTAATTAATGTAGCTGCCTCTGCATCAGTACGCGCCAACAATACTGTTGGCACGCCCATAACGTCAGATGCTAATCTAGCGGCGCTTAATTTTTGAATAGCGTCTTGTGTTGGCACTAATACTTTACCACCCATATGTCCACATTTTTTAACAGAAGCTAATTGATCTTCAAAGTGCGCAGCAGCTGCACCATTAGCAATCATATTCTTCATTAACTCATAAGCATTTAGTACACCGCCAAAACCAGCTTCTGCATCTGCTACAATTGGCAAGAAATGATCAATATACTCTTTGTCTCCGGGATTAATTCCCTTTGCATGTTGAATCTCATCAGCGCGCTTAAAGGTGTTATTAATACGACGCACCATAGTTGGCACCGAATCATAAGCGTATAAAGATTGGTCAGGATACATAGTTTCTGATGTATTACCATCAGCAGCAACTTGCCAACCTGATAAGTAGATAGCTTCAATACCTGCCTTAGCTTGCTGCATAGCTTGACCAGCAGTAATAGCACCCATACAGTTAACATAGCCTTTTTTAGAGTCACCATTGACTAAACTCCATAACTTATCGGCACCATCTTTAGCATACGTGTATTCGATCTGCTTAGATCCACGAAGTCGCACAACATCCTCTGCGCTATAAGTACGTTTAACATTCTGCCAACGTGGATTTTCAGCCCACTCTTTCTCTAATGCTTGAATTTGTTCTTGTCTAGTCATTGTCTCTCTCCTCGTTTGGATTATTGATTGATTTACTTTATTGTTGAGGATTATGATACTGAGATTTTAAATATTCTTTTCATTATATAATGTAGTATTTCACTATATGAAAAAATTATAGTTTTTATTACTAATATATAAACATGCAAAATATAATTCCTTAATATAAAATTAATTTTTATAATACGAAAAAAAGACTATGACAGGCATCAACCCTAAAGAAAAAAAAGTAACTGCGATTGAAAAGAGTCTTATTATTCTATCTATTTTTTCAATGGAGAGGCCTTCGCTAAGCTTAAAAGAGATTTGCGACCAAGTAGGATTTAACGCCTCAACCACATACCGTATCCTACATACCTTATCAGAATATGGCTATATTAATAGAACTGCAGATAAAAACTACTGTATTGGCACAACGCCACTGTCTTTAAGTGCTATTTATCAAAAAACAAATCAACTAACCCAAATTAGCCCTGTGGTTGATCATATTCGAGATATGTGTAATGAAACCGCCTCATTTTTTATTCAACAAGATAATGATCGAATTTGTCTATATCGAGCACATTCGCGCGATATGATTAGACATAATATTGATGTTGGCACTCAATTAGAGCTTAACCGTGGTGCTTCTGGGCGAGTGATTTTGGCTTATGGTCGGCGCCTACAAGACAAGAGTGGATTTTTTAAAAATATCCGTGACAAGGGTTATTATTTGTCAATAAATGAACATAATGCCGCTTTGTTTGCTGTTTCCAAGCCAATTCTATCTCAAGGCGGTCAGCTTATTGGTGCATTGACTATTTCAGGGCCTATTAGTCGTTTTAACGAGGAAAGAAAACAGTACTTTTTAGACTTGCTTACTGAACAGATTGGACTGGTTAAAATTCTTTAGAAATTTTATAAATACTCTACACTTAAAATTTCGTAAACAATGTCACCTCTAGGGGCTTTTACTGTGACTTCATCACCCTCTTCATTGCCCATTAAAGCACTAGCAATCGGAGAATGACATGAGATTTTATTTTTACTGATATCCGCCTCATCTTCGCCAACAATTTGATAAGTGATTTCACTATCATCTTCGATATTCATTAGACTGATTGTCGTTCCAAATACACAACGTCCATTTTGATTGAGCTTAGTTACATCAATAACTTGCATGCGTGAAAGCTTAGACTCAATTTCTTTTATTCGACCCTCACAAAAACTTTGCTCTTCTTTGGCCGCATGATATTCGGCATTTTCTTTTAAATCACCATGTGCACGAGCCGTAGCAATATCTTCCACAATACGCGGACGCTCAACATCTTTAAGTTTTAACAATTCAGCTTCTAATGCTTTAGCACCAGTGACTGTCATTGGAATATTATCCATATAAACCCCTCTTTAATGATTAAGAGATTGTAGCGTTCTCACCGTAATCTCTTCATGCGTTTTTAAGCCATCAAGCATAGCAAACGCCGCGGCCACTGTTGTGGTAAAGGGTACCTTATGCACTAACGCTTGACAACGAATGGCTGCTGCATCTTCCACACCTTGAGTATCTTCAGTAGAATTAATAATTAAATCAATTGCATCATTTTTAATCATATCAACAATATGTGGCGATCCTTCTGATACTTTATGGACCATTTCACATTCTAAGCCAGCATCAATCAAGGCATCTCTATTACTTCGAGTAGCTACTAAACTAAACCCTTGTTGAGACAGTTTCTCACCTAGACTAACCAAATCATCGCGATCTAAGCGTCTAAGACTTACAAAAACCTTGCCTTTTTCAGGTGCGCGAGATCCAGCGGCTAGTTGCGCTTTATCAAAAGCAGAAGCAAAATCATCACCAATACCCATCACTTCGCCTGTTGAACGCATTTCTGGACCTAAAATTGGATCCACACCTAAGAATTTATTAAATGGAAATACCGCTTCTTTAACGCTGTAATGCTTAGGAACGATCTCTTGAGTAAAGTTCAGCTCTTTGAGTGATTTTCCTGCCATAACACGCGCGGCAATATTGGCTAGTGGCGCACTAATTGCTTTAGAAACAAAAGGCACTGTCCGTGATGCACGAGGATTAACCTCAATCACATAAATTTCGC
>JAHZKM010000121.1 GCA_022600395.1 Pseudomonadota bacterium
ACTATTTTAACTTCAGCGTTATAATTTACCTATTTTGCTACGCACCAAGTTTTGGGGCTATAGCTCAGCTGGGAGAGCACGACACTGGCAGTGTCGGGGTCAGCGGTTCGATCCCGCTTAGCTCCACCAGCGCTAGCAAAGAAAATGTTATGTCGCCTTCGTCTATCGGTTAGGACCCTAGGTTTTCATCCTAGTAAGAGGAGTTCGATTCTCCTAGGCGATGCCATACACTTAAAAGCCCTGTTTTACAGGGTTTTTTTTCGTCTATTGAAAATTACTAAGCAATTATTCAGCTTCTCGATTAAAATGTTTTTTGTCGCGTTCGTCTAGTCTGGCCCAGGACCCCAGGATTTCATCCTGGTAACAAGAGTTCAAATCTCTTACGCGACGCCAAATTTATATTTTTTGCATCGTCTTTCTGCTTTCTACTTTGTTAGATTTTTCAAACACTCTGTCGTTTAGAGTGACTAAACTCCTTTGTATTTTTAAATCTGCCTCGCATAAAACAAAAAAATACTTTGCAAAAAAATCGGCAATTAATCAGTAAAATATATTTATGAATTTATTAAATATTGTTATTCCAGATCGCCTTATTGGTCAGCGTATTGATAGCGCTTTGGCAGTTATGTTGCCGGATTATTCGCGCTCTAAAATTACCGCTTGGGTACGTTCTGGAAAAGCATTGCTTAACGATAAATCCTTTAAAGCTAAAGATAAAATACTAGGCGGTGAGATCGTCTCACTTACCATTGAAAAAGCAAAAAGTAATGCTTGGTTGGGTGAAGATATTGACATTGACGTGGTGTATGAGGATGAAGATATTATTGTGGTTAATAAGCCAGTTGGCTTAGTCACACACCCTGGTGCAGGCAATTGGACTGGCACATTAGCCAATGCGCTACTGCACTATGATTCATCTCTAGCAACGCTTGATCGCGCCGGTATTGTACATCGTTTGGATAAAAATACCTCGGGTCTAATGGTGGTAGCACGTAGCGAATTGGCACAAAAAAATCTGGTAGAGCAATTACAAACACATGCGGTATCGCGTGAGTATTCTGCGATTGTTTATGGCCATATGATTTCTGGTGGCACGGTAGATGCACCGATTGGCCGCGATCCTAAAGACAGAATTCGTCAAGCTGTGGTTGAAGAGGGTGAAGGTAAAAATGCAATAACACATTATCGCGTAATTGATCGTTTTAAAAACCATACCCATGTCAAATGTATCTTAGAAACAGGGCGAACTCACCAGATTCGTGTGCACATGTCGTATATTGAACATCCGCTTATTGCTGATTCAATGTATGGCGGCAAAATACGTTTTCCTAAAAAGGCAGATGAAAAATTAAAAGAAGCACTTAAAGCTTTTAATCGTCAAGCTTTGCATGCTAAAAAACTTACACTTTCTCACCCAATTACCGGTGAACAAATGTCATGGAAAGCACCATTGCCTAATGATATGCAAGATTTATTAGCAGTATTATCTTTATATGATAGTGAGTAATTTCCCAAAAAACGTTAAATTAATTACCACCACGCGCTTTTTTAATACAAACACTCGATCTTGCTTAATAGCTGATGGGTATGATAATTTTAATCTTGCTCTGCATGTGGGCGATAGCGCTTTTAAGGTTAACAATAATAGGGCGCTATTAATCGAAAAATACAACCTACCCTCTCAACCAAAATGGCTAGAGCAAATTCATTCTGATATTTGTTTAGACTTTACAAATGATGTATGTGTGGGTGACGCCATTACAACCAAACAAAAAAACCAAGTTTGCGCAGTGCTAACCGCAGACTGCTTGCCTATATTTGCCAGCAATATAGCTGGCACACAAGTGGGCGTTGCTCATGCAGGATGGAAGGGGATTGTGAATGGGGTGATTGAATCTTTTGTGGCGAAGTTTAATCAAGATGATTTGATTGTGCATTTTGGCCCAGCAATTTCTCAGCAAAATTTTGAAGTGGGTCAAGATGTGTTTGATCAGTTTATCGCTAAAGATAAATTTCTACAGCAAGCATTTACACCGTTTAAAGATAGATACAAGCTAGATATTTATCTCGCAGCGCGAATTATTTTAAATGCCTTAGGCGTTAGTAGTATTAGTGGTGGCGATGCGTGTACCTATGAGCAAAAAGATCGGTATTTTTCTTACCGCCGAGACGGCGCAAAATCTGGTCGTATGGCCCATCTTATCTGGATTACAGCAGTTTAATTGACTGTTTTTTTTGTATACTGGCAAAGCTTTAAAATAATTATTTGCTTAAAGCCTTAACAATTGCTTTTCTGAAAATTGGCGAAAAAATAAAAATAATTGGAAAAGCCACAAACCATGCAACAGCAAAACTCGATAGCCATTTTTCAATGAGTTGCTCGCTCCAGCCACCAAGATTTACATAGGTAACCACAAACGACATAATGCACACCATAAACAGTGACATGACGATACTAAAGACTAGGTGTACTTTTTTTTCCATAATTATTCCTCTTTGGTTTTTTCTTTGCCGCTAACACTAAAATCCATACTTTTCGTCGCTTCATTAAGGTGATAGTAATGCAGTGGCTTTTGCTTGCGTTGTTTTTGTTGTACCACACAGCCCACCACTTCAAAGGTATCTGTCAGCTGAATTTCGTCGTGCTGGGTGTTTAATGGCACTAAAAATTTATCCCCACCGCGCTCAATATACTGGCGAAAATACATATCATCATTATAACGAATCACCGCGTAGGCGCGATTATGTAGGGCCATACCTGGGTCAATAATAATAATACAATTTTCACTAAACTCAGGCTCCATATAGCTGCCTAAGTTTTGCAAGGCAAAAGGCTCAGAGTTAATTGAACAGTTAGTTTCGAAAAGTTCTTGTGGCGTATCTATGTCTGACATGATGGGCAATAAAACGTTGAACGTTGATTTTGAATAAGTCGTCTAATTTTACCACCGCATGCGCCACAGTTTTCACCTTCGCGTCCATACACGTTTAAAGTCTGTGCAAAATACCCGGGCGAGCCATCTACCTTGGAAAAATCTTTAAGCGTCGTACCACCGACTTTAATAGATTTATTTAGAATATCTCTAATTTGTTGGCTGAGTAGAGCATAGCGTTTTTTAGAAATCTTCCCTGCTTGGCGAGTTGGGTTAATACCGCTAGCAAACAAACTCTCGCAAGCATAAATATTGCCCACACCGACTACCACCTTGCTATTCATAATAAAGGTCTTGATATTTTGTACCTTATTACGTGACTTGTTATATAAGTAAGTCTCATCAAACATTTCTTCTAAAGGTTCAACACCTAGAGCATCTAGCAAAGGATGCTTGCCATCTTTAGAAAACAGCACCGCCCCAAAACGCCGGGGATCATTTAGGCGCATACTTTTTCCGTGCTCAAAGATAAGTTCAAAATGGTCATGTTTGAGTAGCGCTGTATTACTATCCACCACTTTAATCGCACCACT
>JAHZKM010000001.1 GCA_022600395.1 Pseudomonadota bacterium
CTTTTGAAGCTGGATTTGGCTTGCCTTGAGCGCCTTTACCCGTTTCAATTAGAAATGTTGCGAGCTCATCAGCTTGCGCATCGGTAATACCAAGCATGCGTGCTGGCATATTGCCCTTACGGCCATTCTTGAGAGTTTGCTCAATCTTCGCTAGAGATCCACCATATAGCCAATCATCGTCTGCTAAAACTGGGAACCCGTCATTACCCTGTCCAGCCGCACCATGACAAGCAGCACAATTATCTCCAAATAAAGTTTTTGCAGTTTTGATCGCATACGTTCTTAACTCGTCATCACGCACAATTTCTTCTAGCGATGATTCGGCAATAGCTTGTTCGGTTGCAGCAAACTTTTTCTCACGATATGCTTCGAGCTCCTCAACACTCTCGTTCATCTCTGTAATTTGAGTCCATCCCGCAGCGCCTTTATAGTGATCACCAAACCAAGGAATACTTGGATAGTAGAATGAGTAAACAACCACGGCTACAAGACCAACCATCATAGCTTGCATGTACCATCTTGGCGGACGGTTGTTTAATTCTCTTAAATCTTGCTCTTCATCCCAAAAGTGTCCTGTGTTGTTTTCACCTGGGAACGGGTTTTCATGTTTACTCATTACTTTCTCCTCTTAACGTTCGTCATCATCATTGACAAAATTTCGTAAGTCTTCAAATTTTTGCTTATTTTTCGGTCTAAAAGAATAAAAATAAGCACCTGCTAATAAAGCAAATATAACTACAGCGGTCACCGCTCCAATTTTATCAACTAGAGTCATTATTCGCGGTAGGTGACGCCATCTTCAAACTTAATCATGTTTCCTAGTGATTGCAAATAAGCAACCATTGCATCCATTTCGGTTTTACCTTCAACTGCTTTTGCAGCACTTGCAATATCAGCCTCTGTGTAAGGCACGCCTACTTTTGATAATCCCTTCATATGTGTTGCAATCTTATCGCCATCTACCATTGCGTCATCTAAGAACCTATACTTAGGCATAACCGATTCTGGCACTAAGGCTTGAGGATTTCGCAAATGAAGAATATGCCACTCATCTGAATACTTACCACCTAAGCGAGCTAAATCAGGACCTGTTCTTTTAGATCCCCATTGAAATGGATGGTCGTACTTAGACTCCACAGCAAGAGAGAAATGGCCATAACGCTCTTTCTCATCTCTAAATGGACGGATCATTTGTGAATGACACAAGAAACAGCCTTCACGTTGATAGATATCACGACCCGCAACCTCAAGCGGAGTGTTAGGTCGCACGCCATCGCCTGGCTTCCAATCATTTAAAGATTGACCTTCGGCTCTCTGCCACAAAAGACTTTGTGAGCTTCCGTCCGCTAATATTACTTCATCTTTAACCGCTTCTGGATTTGTAAATAAAGGCACAATTTGCACAATACCTGCTAGTGAAACTGCTAGAGCCATAAACAAATACATAGCAAAAATATTTTTTTCAAACTTTGCCTGCAAGCTTTCTTTTCCGTTTTGATTTGACATTGTCTATCTCCTCTTATGCGTTAGCTGTTTGCACAGATTCCGACCTACGAACTGTGCTAACAATATTAATTAACATAATAATGGCACCGGTAAGGACGAGTACACCGCCTGCCGCTCTCATTACGTAATACGGATGCATTGCAGAAACAGACTCTGCAAATGTATATGCTAATGTTCCGTATTCGTCATATGCTCTCCACATCAAACCTTGCATGATGCCAGATACCCACATAGCAACAATATAGGTAACGGTACCAATTGTATGGATCCAGAAGTGTACTGCTAAGAGCTTTTGATTTAGCCTGATGTTATACATTTTTTCAATCATGTGGTATAAGGCACCTGCTGCCACCATAATATTCCAACCAAGCGCGCCTGAGTGTACATGGCCAATTGTCCAGTCTGTATAGTGCGATAAAGCATTAACGTTTTTCGCTGCCATTACCGGCCCTTCGAAAGTAGACATTGCGTAGAAGGCTAATGACATAATTAAGAAACGCAAAATATAGTCTTCACGTAAACGATCCCAAGCCCCTGAAAGCGTTAAGATTCCATTTAGTGCGCCACCCCATGATGGGATGATCATTGCCAATGAGATAGTAGCGCCCAATGAACCTGCCCAATCTGGCAATGCCGTGTACTGTAAATGGTGAGCGCCTAACCATACATAACCAAACATTAGTGCCCAGAAGTGAATAACTGATAAGCGGTATGAGTAAATTGGACGCTCTGCTTGCTTCGGTACGAAGTAGTACATCATGCCTAAAAAGCCTGCCGTTAAGAAAAATCCAACAGCATTATGCCCCCACCACCATTGAATCATAGCGTCTTGGACGCCAGAAAAAATTGAATAAGATTTAAACCAATCCACAGGAATGGATAGGTTGTTTACAACATGCAAATAGGTAACCATTACCATCATGCCCATGAAGAACCAGTTTGCTACATAGACATGAGGCACTTTATTGCGATCACGAATATGAATGGTCATAATAAAATTATATAAATAAGATGCCCAAGATAGTGTGATTAAAATATCGATTGGCCACTCAAGCTCAGCATACTCTTTAGACTGTGTTAAACCAAGTGGCAATGTAACGACTGCAAGAACAATAACAGTATTCCACGACCAAAATGTAAACCAAGCCATTTTGTTTGACCAAAGACGCACCTGATTGGTTCTTTGCACAATATAGAAAGCTGAGGCCATAAGTGCTGAACCGCCAAATGCAAAGATCACCGCATTGGTATGGAGTGGTCTTAGGCGTCCAAATTGAAAATAAGGAAGATCAGTGCCCAAATCATTAAGATATGGAAACGCCAACTCGGAAGCAATATACACACCTAGTAATGTACCCACTACCAAATAAATGGACGACATAATCGTAAACCATTTGACGACACCTAAATCATACTTTTCTGCTAAATTCATAAACAGTCCTCTTTTTTTTAAATTTTAATGCTCTTGATTTTTTTTACAAGCCATAAAGATACATATAGCGATTCTCTATTAGCGCTATGATACCGTTAATTATACGATTGTTTCTTGATGTAAATCAATTTTTTAATTTTAAATGAAAAACAAACCGCTTGATTTTATGCTAATTATTAGCACCATTAATTGGAAATAATTCAACGTTTAATTAAGAGCCTTAAGGCAATAATAAATAACGCCAATGCCATTAAAAACCATTGTAGCGCATATCCTAAGTGTTTATCGGCGCTGCCATAAAAAGGTTGCCACTGCCTAAAGAATCCATCTTTAGAGCTTTTGTCTAGTTGTCCAATCATTGAAGAGAAATTTAATTTAGAGAAGGATTCAATCTGATTGATATCAAGCGATTGAATCAACAAGGGAAACTTTTTATTCTCTTCACTGACATCCATATCCAACTCAATTCGTTTAACAGGCTTTACCAAGGACACCTTAATAATTCTATGACGATCACTTAGTGCAATGTTGGCAATCCTATCTCGTCTACCTTGCCAAGGGACAAATCCGCGATTAATCAAGACAGCCTTCTGGTCGGACAAAATAAAAGGAGTCATGACATAATAACCTGCATTGCTATTTACAATTTGATTGTCGTAAAGAAACTGTCGATCGCTAATATAATGCCCCTCTAACATTACGCTATGATGCTCTTTTTCTGTTAATCCAAGAACGCTAGAGAATTTTTCAGGCGCCATACTTTGTGCGCGAATTATTTGCTGTGTAATTGCCTGTTTTTCATCAGCACGATCTAGCTGCCAAAAACCTAGAGATATTAAGCTATAGAGTACAACAACAATTAGAATGCCAGGAAGGGAAAATATCCTTCCAATCACTTGGCGACAGTAGCATCCATGACAACAATATTTGGCTCAATCCATCCCATATAGCCAGACAACATTAGTACGCCAAATAAAAATAAAGACAAAGCTACTCGTATCACCAAAGAGCGAAACATTTTATCAGATCCACCAGACCCGCCTCGCAACAAGCCTAGCAATCCAGACCCTAGTGATAATAAAATTCCGACAATAATAACAATAATAATGACGCTTGACATACTTAACTCCTTATAAAAATTTAGACCCAGTACACAAATACAAACAAACCAAGCCACACAACATCAACAAAGTGCCAATACCACGCCACACCTTCAAATGCAAAATGATTATCAGCATCAAAATGGCCTTTTTGGACTCTGAACAGAATAACCGTCAGCATGATAACCCCCAAGGTGACATGGAATCCATGGAATCCTGTTAGCATATAGAAAGTGGAGCCATAAATGCCCGAGGTTAGCTTGAGTCCATCTGCATAGGCATGACCGTATTCTAAAACTTGAAACCCTAAAAAAGCCACCCCTAACGCAATAGTAGCTACCAACCAGCCGATAATTTGATTGCGCTTACTGCTTCTCAACGCATGATGAGCAAACGTTAATGTTACGCCTGATAACAATAGCAAGATAGTATTCAGCGCAGGCAGTCCGGTCGCCTCAACCAGCTTAGTTGGAATAGAAATAGCCGTACCAGATTGTAAAGTTGTTCCGGGCGTTGTAAATGCAATTTGTTGCCATGTGGCGCTAAACCCATTCCACAAATCTGGCGTAAAGACGTTATTATCTGCGCCGCCTAACCAGGGAACGCTTAAGGTTCGTGCATAAAATAGAGCGCCAAAAAAAGCTGCAAAAAACATCACTTCTGAAAAAATAAACCAACTCATCCCCCAGCGAAACGATCGATCTACTTGTTGATTGTATTGGCCATTGACACTCTCATTAACCACTTGTCCAAGCCAGCCAAACAACATAAAAATCGTGATGGCAAAGCCAAGCACCATCGCCGAAGAACCCCAGCTAACGCCATGCATTTGATTGGCAAAACCAATTAATAGAATCGAGATACCAATTGACCCAATAATCGGCCAATAAGTACCGTCTGGTATATAGTATTGCTTTTCACTCATTTCCTTCTCCTCTTTTTTCTAGCTCTCAAGTTTAAAAAAATTATAAGATAGGCTTACGTCCTGTATGCGCTCATCAAGCTCGGGTTCAACCACAAAACGCAAGGTCATTTCCAATTCTTCTTGTGGCTTAAACTCCTGCCTATTAAAACAAAAGCATTCTAATTTTTTAAAGTGGAGCGCTGCCTCTGTTGGTGCTACACTCGGAACTGCTTGGCCAATAATGGTTTGATTCGTATTGTTTTTTGCAATATAGCTAGTTGTATAAAACTTTCCCGGCACCACTTCCATTGAATGAACCTTTGGATTAAATTGAACAGGAAACCCACCCATTGTCATTGCAAAAAAACTCACTTCAATCTTACGATCATCTGCAGCGGTATATTGCTGACTGGCATCTACTCGCCCAGTTGTTCCGTTAAATCCTGTTATTTCACAAAATACATCATAAATTGGCGGCATAAGCACAATGGCAAATACAAACATAAAAATAGGTGCCGATATCAACTTAACCCAAAAAGATGTTTTGATTTTGTTTCTTTTTCTTAAGTCATTAGCCATAGAACACAATAGTTGCGACAAACACACCTGCTGCTATAGCAGCAGTAATAACGGCTGTCATCATGACACCTCTGCTTTGACTATCCATTAAGAATGCTGAGACTCTGACTCAATCAGCGCTCTTGATGGTGGCGTATTAAAACTATGGTATTGTGCTTTTGGTGCCAAGGTCCACTCTAAGCCTTTTGCGCCTTCCCACGGTCTTGCCGATGCGGGCTTTCCGTTGCGAATACAGTCAATCACAATATAGGTAAACAAAATAAACGATGCACCAAATGCAAATCCTCCAATAGATGAAATCATATTAAAATCTGCAAACTGCAGGGAGTAGTCAGGGATTCGCCTTGGCATGCCTGCTAAACCTAGAAAGTGCTGCGGGAAAAACAATACATTAACCGAGATAACCGCCCACCAAAAGTGCACCTTTGCCAAACCTTCGTTGTACATTTTTCCGGTCCATTTAGGTAGCCAGTAAAAAGTTGCAGCAATGATTGACCACAATGCACCGGTGACTAGCACATAGTGAAAGTGCGCAACCACAAAGTATGTATCGTGATACTGAATATCCGCAGGCGCAATACCCAGCATTAAGCCGGAGAAACCGCCAATTGTGAATAAAAATACAAATGATATTGCCCACAACATTGGCGTCTCAAATGTCATGGACCCTCGCCACATGGTGGAAATCCAATTAAACACCTTAACGCCGGTGGGCACTGCAATTAACATCGTTGCATACATAAAATAAAGTTCTCCAGCAACCGGCATGCCGGTTAAAAACATATGGTGTGCCCATACAATATAAGATAAGAAAGCAATAGATGCTGTCGCATACACCATGGAAGAATAACCAAATAATGGCTTACGAGCAAAGGTCGGGATAATATGGGAAACCACACCAAAAGCCGGCAAAATCATAATATAAACCTCTGGATGGCCAAAGAACCAGAAGATATGCTGGAACATGACTGGATCTCCGCCACCAGTTGCATCAAAAAACGCAGTACCAAAATTTCGATCAGTCAGCATCATCGTAACAGCGCCAGCTAAAACAGGCATAGCACCAATAAGTAGAAAAGACGTAATCAGCCATGTCCATACAAATAATGGCATATCCATTAGCTTCATATCAGTAGCACGCATATTAAGCACAGTGGCAATGATATTAATCGCACCCATAATAGATGAAAATCCTAACAAATGAACTGCAAAAATAAAGAAATCAGTACTATCTGGTGCAAATGTAGTTGACAGAGGGGCGTAAAAAGTCCAGCCAAATGCTGGCGCGCCTCCCTCCATAAAAAATGTGCTCAAAAGAATTCCTCCTGCAAAAGGCAAGATCCAGAATGACCAATTGTTCATGCGCGGTAGTGCCATATCAGGTGCACCAACCATCATTGGTATCAACCAATTCCCTAAGCCCACAAAAGCGGGCATAATAGCGCCAAACACCATGATTAGTCCATGCATAGTAGTCAGCTGATTGAAAAAATGTGGATCCATTAGCTGCAAGCCAGGCTGCAGTAGCTCCATTCGAATCCCCATGGCGAGCGCACCACCAATCAGTAACATGATAAATGCAAACCACAAATACAGCGTGCCGATATCTTTATGGTTCGTTGTTTTAACCCACCTCATCAATCCTTTTTCAGGGCCATGATGATGTTCGCTATGAGAAGCTGTTGCTGTTGTCATAATATTCTCCTTTAATTAACGTGCAGACTTAACATCTGAAGGTTGGACCACGCTACCAGTATTGCCAAAAGCGCTTCTCTCGTAAGTAATAACCGATGCCAAATCAGCATCGCCTAACATTTTGAATGTTGGCATGCCTCCCTTGCCATGCAGTACAAGCTTTATATGTTCTGCTGACGAACCATTGGCAATAGGGGAGTTTTTCATTGCTGGAAAAATTGGTGGTATGCCCGAGCCGTCTATCTTATGACAACCCGCGCAATTCGCCTCATATACATTCTTGCCATTAGCCATTAAATCTGCCTTAAGCCAGGTTTTAGTGGCACTAGTGGCGGCGGCTTCAGCTGCTGCTTGTTCCTTAGCAACCCACTTCGCATAATCTGCCTTTGACACAACATCAACAACAATTGGCATAAAACCATGATCTTTACCGCACAACTCGGCGCACTGGCCACGGTAAGTGCCAATTTTGTCAACTTTAGCCCAAGCGTCGTTAATAAACCCTGGATTGGCGTCTTGTTTAACGCCAAATGCCGGGATCCACCAATTATGAATCACGTCATTTGAAGTAATCAAAAATCGAATCGA
>JAHZKM010000122.1 GCA_022600395.1 Pseudomonadota bacterium
AACAAATATAGGGCTGCTTAGGGCAGCGAATCCCGCACTGATTGGGCACCACAGATCAAAAAAAGAGGGGTAATTAAGAGTCTATAGCGTACTTGTGCGACAGTTAGTCAATCTATTGTCTATTGCCAAACCATACTCGTGCAAACAGCTTTTCTTTTAAAGCGAACTGATGATATAGCGCAGCCAATGTGTGTCCCACAATAAGCAGGATTAAAACTTTACTAAACACTTTATGTACAATCAATGGCGCTACCATTTCAAAGTTTTCTGGCAATGCCAATCCAGAGTCAAAAACTTCTGGCAATCCTAAAAGTTGTGCGGTGGCCATGCCGCTTAATGCCATTAGAATCACAAGCACATATAAAGCATAGTGCCCAATAGTTGCAGCTTTGTTTGTCTTTATTGTATTAACATCAAGCACTTCAAGTTTGGCGCTACGCATACGTACCACCAAGCGAATTAACATAAATACCAATATAGTAACGCCCACCAGCATGTGTGTTTGCAATGTACCAATTTTTCTTGGATCAGAGTTTGGCATTTGGTCTAAAACCGTTGTGCCCATAAACAACCAAGCCATAATGACAATGGCCAAAACCCAGTGTAGTGTGACTAAAAAAGGATGATAGCGTTTCATAAATTTCTCCTGCTAATAATTAATGACTAGGTGAAACAGTCACTTGAACTGTAGATCCTGGCAACGTATTTGAGTTAAAGGTAAATTCACGATTGTTATACTTGGCAGTTACCAAATAATAATCCAAGCTTTCTCTAATCTCTTGTTTGTATTTGGTTTCACAGCGGTTAATTTGTCTATAGCCCACTACACTTTTACTATTTGCTCGACTATTATCACTAGCGATTGAGGCGCCTAATGCGGCGCCCGCTACTGTCATTGCCTTATTGCCACGACCACTACCAAGCTGATTACCAATAACGCCGCCCAAAATACCGCCAAATATTTCATCTGTATATGAGTCATTGCTCTGTTGGGAATAAATCGGAACCTCTTCAGATCGACACTCTTCGTACGGTGTTTGATAAATTTGTGTTTTTAAGACTTTTTTAAAACTTACCACCTCGGCCTGATCTGTAAAAGCCATGGTTGAGGTTGACAATACGGCCAACCCTATTGCTATCCACTTGTTCATAAATTACTCCTATCGTTTTCCGTAGCCACGGCCATAACCACTGTGCATAAACTTATTGCCTTGTCCTGTACCTTGCAAACTACCGCCATATTGGTGTTGTTCGCCCCTACCTTGATCCATACCTTCACCGCGCTTATGTTTGTTTTCCTGCCCTTCACCCACTCCTTGGCTTGCTCTCATTGTATCTCTAAAGGCTTGCCTATCTTCTGCCGACATGCCTTCAAGATTAGTCTGCATGGTATCTCTAAAATTTAGCCTATCTGTTGGTGACATTGCTTGAATAGTGCTGCGCATTTGTGAGCCCTCATGAATATGAATTGTGTCTTCTGTAATATGTGCTTGCGCAACTTGTGTGCCTAATAGCAATATTGTTAGCAACAATACTTTGTTTTTTGATTTCATTTTGTGTCTCCGTTGTTATTAAATTATGTTTTAAAATTGCCATCAGTATAAGACTCGTATGTAACCAGAACATTTCTCATATAAATCAATTTGAAACGCTTTGTTACCAATTGTAACCAGCGCCGCTTTGCACAATGCTGACGTATAATTAAATGATGAACAAGAGTAAAAATATTTTAATTGTTGACGATGATCCAGGAATCTGTCGCATGCTAGTGCGCTATCTAAAAGAACAAGGGTTCAATAGTGAAAGTGTAGGTGATGGCGTGCAAATGGATGAATGGTTAACTCATCAACAGCCCGATCTGATTTTGCTAGACCTCATGCTACCCGGTGAAGATGGGCTTTCTATTGCTAGAAGACTTAGAAGCGCATCTAATATACCCATTATGATATTAACTGCCAAAGGTGAAGATATTGATAGAATTATTGGGCTAGAAATTGGTGCAGATGACTATCTGTCCAAGCCTTTTAACCCACGCGAACTATTAGCCCGAATTAATGCGCTGCTTAGAAGGTCTCATTATCAAACCTCTGCATCTTCGGAAAATTCGTTGTATAAATTCGGCCCTTATACTTTCAACAAAGACTCGCTTATTCTTCTCAATGGCGAACAAGAAGTCTCTTTAGGCTATGCAGATACAGAGCTATTAAAGCTTTTCCTTAGTAATCCAAATCACCCAATTAGTCGTGACTTTATCTTAGATAAATTATCTGGCATTGATCGTGATCCTTTTGATCGCTCGATTGATGTGCGCATCACCCGACTAAGAAAAAAGATTGAGCCCAACCCTAGCAAACCTCAATTTATCAGAACTGTGCGAGGGGTGGGTTATCGCTTTACCCCTAATGGGGACAGCACGACATGACCAAAACCCTATTTGGTCGTACCTCGCTAATTATCACTAGCACCATGCTGGTTTTTTTGATAGCCGTCATTACTATTGCCGGAAATTTTATTATCTTACCCGTAGGCAAAAGAAATGCTGATGACCTTGCCTCACTTATTTTGCTTTCTGCCCAAACCTATGTTGAGCTTCCACCAGAAACTCGACAAGACTTTGTAAATGAACTTTCAAAAAATCATCAGCTATATTGGGGCAATGGAACTGAACAGTTAGCAGAACACACCTACTTAAAGCCTCACTTTAATTTTATGGAAAAGTCTTTATCTGATCGATTAGGCTCAACAGTTGACATCGCCCCTCAAGTAGACAAACCCGATCGTCACTGGGTAGAAATTAAAATTTCAGAAAAAGTCGTTAGGGTTGGATTTGATCAACAAAGAATTGGGGTATCTCTGCCTTATGTAGCTCTCTATCTCGTTTTAATCTTATCTGTCATGGCTGTTCTTAGTAGCTTACTATTGGTTAGAAAAATTACCAAGCCAGTGCAAAATCTCTCAAAAGCTGCGGCTGTTATTGGTGCTGGAAATATACCCGACCCTCTGTTAGAAGAGGGGCCAAAGGAGCTGGCAGAAACCGCTAGAGCTTTTAACAAAATGTCTACCGACGTGCAAAGTTTGCTTGAAAACCGCACAGTCTTATTGGGCGGCATTTCTCACGATTTGCGCACACCCTTAACCCGCATGAAAATGGCTTTAGAAATGCTACCAAACTCTGTTGACTCTGAATTAAGCACGGAGCTCGTTGAGGCTGTTGATAATATGGGGCTTATTATTCAAGAATATATGCAGCTCACTAAAGGGCTTGAAGACGAGAATATTGAGCGTATCAATCTTAATATCTTAATAACAGATATTGTTAAAGAGATAAAACCTGCCAAAACTCAAATTATTCATATAACGGGTGATACTAATTATCAGTTTGAAACTTACTCAGTTGCACTGCATCGAGTTTTGTTCAATTTAATTGAAAATGCGATTAGTTATGGCAAAAAGAACCCTATATCCATTTCTTGGAAACAGCAAAAGAAAATCCTAAAAATAGTTATAGCAGACCAAGGGTCCGGCATACCAAATCAGCATCAAGCAAAAGTATTTAGGCCGTTTTATCGTCTGGAATCTTCACGTAATAGGGCTAGTGGCGGTTCTGGATTAGGTCTTGCCATTGTGAAACAACTAGTTGATTCGCACAACTGGCAAGTTTCACTAAATCCAAGAGAAAATGGTGGCACTAATGCCGTAGTGACAATTAGTGTCTAATATGGTGCCGATGGCCAGAGTCGAACTGGCACGAGCGTAGCTCACTACCCCCTCAAGGTAGCGCGTCTACCAATTCCGCCACATCGGCAAAAAAAGTTAGCGATCTAGTAGTCAGGAACGTCGCTAGTACTAGATGGTGCTGGTGCAATCATTGGCACATCTGAAGGATCAATCGAAGCCGCTTGCTCCATGATGCTGTTTGACTCATTGCTACCACTTGTCTCATTTGTTGCCAAATAAGCCAAGGTTAAACTAGTTACAAAAAAACCAAAAGCAACGGCAGCGGTCAGCTTATACATAAATGAATTGGCACCTCGAGCGCCAAAAACTGAACCCGATGCGCCTGCTCCAAATGCCGCGCCTGCATCTGCACCTTTGCCGTGTTGCATTAAAACAAGTGCGATTAAACCTAACGCTAAAAGTACATGAATAATTAAAATAATTTGAAATGACATAATTTAACCTGCTTTACAAATTTGTAAGAAATCTTCTGCTTTTAATGAAGCGCCGCCAATAAGGCCGCCATCAATATCTTCACAACCAATTAACTCAGCTGCGTTACCAGGATTCATACTTCCACCATATAAAATAGGGGTAGCTTGAGCAACGCTCTCATTATTTTGCGCTAGCATTGAACGAATAAAAGCGTGTGCATCTTGTGCCTGTTGCGGTGTTGCCGTCACTCCTGTGCCAATTGCCCAAACAGGCTCATAAGCAATAATAATATTTTTAAACGCATCAATACCAACACGGTCAATCACTGCTTGAATTTGACGCGAAACAACAGCTTCCATATTGCCAGATTCTCTCTCTTCAAGTGTTTCGCCAATACAAAAAAGAGGAGTAAGATCATTCTCAAGAGCGACCTGCACCTTATGAGCAACTACATCATCCGATTCACCATATAAGCTTCTACGCTCTGAATGACCAACAATAACGTATTGCGCGCCAAAATCCTTGATCATATCTGCACTCACCTCACCAGTAAAAGCGCCCGATGCATTGACATTTAAGTCTTGAGCGCCTAGATGCAATTGAGAATGGGTAATTAATGCTTCAACCTGTGACATATAAGGAGAAGGTGCGCAAACAATAACATTTGAATCTACATCTCCCATGCCTGAAAGAATGCCCATAATTAATGTATTAACCGTTTCTTTTGAGGCGTTCATCTTCCAATTGCCTGCCACAATAACTTGACGCATAATAATTCTCTAAAATAAAAATGGATTAATGTTACTCTATTTAGCGATAAAAATCAATGTCTAAAAGCTTTAGTGTGATGATTTAGAGCCAAAATATAACGCCAGTGACACCATTAAAATGCCCAGTGCAAAATACACTAAATCCAATGCGCCAACAAAAGTCATAGATAGCGATACTTCAAAAAAAGTAACCACCAAAATCATCAGAATTACTTTGGCAAGTTTAGACTTCAAGTCGTCCAATGAATTAATAACTAAAACCTTTGATGATCTTGCGCTTTCTTTAGCTTCATCAATATCGCTAATAAACAACTCGTACAACCCTAGCGCAAAAATTAGCAAAATAGTTGCTAATAAAAAGCCATCAATAGAGCCTACTGTATGCGCCACCATCTCAATTTTTAAAGATTTTTTCACTTCTGCTGTTGCACCAACATATTCACCTGCATGGATGATTAAATTGGACACATCAATAGCAGTAATAACAAACAACATTAAAGAAAGCAAAAGCGAGGAGACAACAGCGCCTAAAACCATCAACCGAGAATTCCACAACAACTTTTCAAAATACTTTTCTAAACCACTCATCTACTTATCTCTAAAAAACAATATAATGCTCAAGTATATCATTACTTCATTTTAAATTTTACTTATGTCAAAAACTTGGGCTCAATGTTTAAAAACGCTTAAAGACACTGTACCTTTGTCGGTATATAGTGTTTGGATACATCCTTTAAAGGTACTTGAGGATCAAAACACTTTGTCCTTGCTAGCACCAAATACGCAGGTTAAAAATTATATTAGTAAAAATTTAAAAAACCAAATCAAAAGTGCTGTTGCTCAGCACAATAAGAATTTAAAAATTTTTATTGGCGTTACTCCTGAAAAAAACTCAGATAAAACGAATTATACAAAACACTTAACCCCTTTGTTTGAAGACTATACTTTTGAAAATTTAGTACTTGGAAACGCAAATCAAATGGCTTATGGAGCAACAAAACAAATTGCAGAAAACATTCATGGATCGCCTTATAACCCTTTCATTATATATGGCGGCTCTGGCCTAGGAAAAACACACCTAATGCAAGCTGCTGGACACCTTGCCAAATCTCAAAATCCAGACATGAAAGTTTTTTACGTGCCGCTAATGGATTTTGTAAGAAATATCACATCAAGTCTAAGACATAATACAATTGAAGATATTAAAGCTTTTTATCAGTCCGCTGATTTATTACTAGTAGATGATATTCACTTAATCGCAGGTAAAGAAAAATCGCAAGAAGAGTTTTTTCACATTTTTAATTTTTTATTTAATGGCAAAAAACAAATTATTTTTACCTGTGATCAACCGCCTAATAACATCAAATCTTTGGAAGAGCGTCTCAAAACAAGGTTTTCACAAGGGCTTAACTTACATCTCACCCCACCAGAATTGGAAATGCGTGCTGCCATATTGTTAAAAAAATCACAAAATAAAAAAATTAATATCAGCTTAACTGAAGACTTAGCACTTTATATTGCTGGACATATCAATTCTAATGTTAGAGACTTAGAGGGCGCTTTATTAAAACTAAAAGCCTTCGTTGATTTTACTAAAATTAACCAATCTTTTATATCAAAAGAAGTTGTAGACACTGCTTTAGGCGATCTTATCAAGCCTGCTATAAAAAATATAGAAGTAAAC
>JAHZKM010000123.1 GCA_022600395.1 Pseudomonadota bacterium
AGGTAATTTGGCAGCTGGCGCAACAGGTATTGGACAGCCATTAAGCGCCAGAGATCGCTATTTGTGTGAACAAATCGCGCCCATGCTTAGAGAAAAAGGCCTAATTTTTGTTGGATTAGATGTAATTGGTGACTACATTACTGAAATCAATGTCACTAGCCCTACCTGTATTCGTGAACTCGATACTCAGTTTAATCTCAATATTGCAGCAAACTTATTTGACGCCATTGAGCAGCAGCTTGACCAGTCTTAACTTAATTAGCTAAAAAGTATCTGCTCAGGGCCACACCAGCACCTGCGGCTGTTAACGATAAAACTACATTTAATAAAATATTGAGTGCTGCCTGGACATAATGACCCAAACTAATCATTTCAACCGACTCCCAAGACAGTGTTGACATCGTTGTCAAAGAGCCTGTCAAACCAATTAGCAGCATTAGTCGATAAGCTTCATGCAGGGCAGATTTTTCGATGACCACAACCACTAGAATACCTGCTAAAAAAGATCCGATAATGTTGGCACTAAGCGTGCCATAAGGAAATCCAGAACCCATCGTTGTATGCATAAATTGAGTTAGATAATAGCGCACACTAGCACCGATAGTAGCGCCTGCACCAATGGCCAAAACAGTGGGCAATAAGGTCATAATTCTCCTCGTATTTTTCTAAGTTTTTCTGCAATTTTAATCTCTAAACCTCGCTCACTCGGCTGATAATAGCTCTGTTCGCCCAGCGCTTCGGGAAAGTAGTTCTGCCCATTGCTAATGCCGCCTTCTTCATCATGAGAATATCGATAACTCTGCCCATAGCCTAAATCACTCATCAGTGCTGTTGGTGCATTACAAAGATGCTTGGGTACAGGTAAATCGCCTGATCCTTTAGCCTCAGACATAGCTTTATTAAAGGCTGTGTAAAGGGCATTGGATTTAGGAGCAACTGCGCAATAAACCGCTGCTTGAGCAATAGCACGGCATCCCTCTTTATCGCCCAATCGCTCATACACATCCCAAGCATTTAAGGAAATTTCAAGCGCTCTAGGATCGGCATTACCAATATCTTCTGAAGCGATTGCTAGTAAACGTCTAGCGATGGTTTTTGGATCACAGCCACTTACCAACATTCTTGCCATCCAATATAATGCTGCGTCAGGTGAAGAGCCTCGTACCGACTTATGAAAAGCTGATAATTGTTGATAAAAAACATCGCCACCTTTATCAAAACTATGTACGTTGTCTTGTAAAAATTGATCAATACTTTGTGCGTCCAGTTGAGCTAAGTTGGCTTGTGCAATCTTCTCAACACTATTAATCAAGCGTCTTGCATCGCCACCACTGTTAGACACAATGCGCTCTTGTGATGCCTGGTCGAGTGTTAGCTTTAAATGCACCAAACAACGCTGCAATATTTTCATCAGCCCTTTTTCATCAAGCGTTTTCAGCACATACACACTCATACGTGAAAGCAGAGCTCGATTAATTTCAAAGGACGGGTTTTCAGTAGTTGCGCCAATTAAGATAATCAGTCCAGACTCAACATGGGGTAAAAATGCATCTTGCTGCGCTTTGTTAAATCGGTGAATTTCATCCACAAAAAGCACTGTTTGTTTGCCAATATTTTGATATTTTTTGGCATTTTCAATCACCGCTCTTAACTCTTTAACACCGTCTAACACTGCACTTAATTGCACAAAATATCCCTCAAATTGAGTGCACATAATACGCGCCAATGTTGTTTTGCCTACCCCTGAAGGCCCCCACAAAATCATCGAGTGTAGCTGTTTGTTATTAATGGCTTGTTTGAGCGGGTGAGCGTCATTTAATAAATGAGTCTGCGCACAGAAGTCTTGCAAATTTTTAGGTCTAAGCACCTCTGCAAGCGGCTTCATAACCCAACCTTTATAATGTTTTGATTCGAGCAAGGGTGTTCGCACTTATTTAGAACAAATACCGCCTTAAGGTTTAAACGTCGTGCCATTTTAACTGCCTCATCCTTGCCCATTGCCATCATTGCTGTTGCGTAAGCATCTGCCAACATATTGCTAGGATGGATAACACTTGCTGAAAACAAATCACTGTCAACAGGCAAACCTGTGTGTGGATCTAAAATATGCGCATAACGTTTAGCTTTCCAAACAAAATATTGACGATAATTACCTGATGTAGCTATTGACTCGTCTACCAAATCAATAGCGATTGGCGCTTGTCCTGCAGGCGATTCAATACCAACAGACCATCTACCTTGAGTCTTAATCTCACCGCCAATTTCTACCATAAATTTGTCAATATTTTGTTTTTTTAATAATTTAGCAATTTCATCAACTGCATACCCTTTTGCAATGGCTGATAAATTGAGCTTGGCGTCTGCCTTCTTTAGAAATTTTGAGTCTCTAAAAGACAATTGTTTCATAGAAGCACGTTTTAAAGCATCTTCGATTTCCAGCTGACTTGGGCTACGCTCAACTGGATTCACTCCAAAGCCCCATATATCAATTAACTCTCCCATAGCAGGATTAAAAAAACCCTCTGTTTGCTTATGCACATTAATGGCCTGTGCCAAAACAAATGCCATCTCTGCAGAGACACTTTTAGGCGTATTGATTGCCTGGCGATTGAGTATTGATAGCTCAGAATTGTAATCCCAGCTAGAAAAAACTTGAGTTATTTGATTTAAACGCCGTTCAATAGCTTGCTGATTAAGCTGATTAGTCTGCGCTATAATGGTATAAGTTGTACCCATCGTGTATCCTGAAATTTTTTCAGTTTGATTGATAGGCTGACAGGCACTTAACCCCAAAAAGACAAAGATAGTCAGTAGCTTAGGCATTATAATTTTGTCATGTTTCGATTGATTATTTTCTTATTATTTTCTAGCTCAGTATTTGCCAATGATACCCTAGCACCAAAACTTGTGCCCGAGGGACAAAGCTTTGAGGAGTTTTTGCTAGATATTCGTCAACAAGCAATTGCTCGTGGCGTTTCAAAAGCCACTCTGGATCAGGCATTTTCAGGATTAACCCCTAATCCAAAAGTCATTAAATTGGATCAGACCCAGGCTGAATTTAGTCAAAACTTCTGGCGTTATCTAGGCTCGAGAGTTAGTGAATACCGTCTTAACAAGGGTACTCAAAAACTTAAACTCCACCAACAGGCACTACAAAAAAACTATCAAAAATATGGCGTGCCTCCCCATATTATCGTAGCTTTTTGGGGACTAGAAACTAATTATGGCAGTAATACAGGAGATTTGAGTTTGATCCGTTCGCTTGCCACACTGAGTTATGACCAGCGTCGTCGTGATTTTTTTACTGAACAGTTGCTCACTCTACTGACTCTAA
>JAHZKM010000013.1 GCA_022600395.1 Pseudomonadota bacterium
CCTATTTTTTTTACTGACGAGATTACCAGCCAACTCTATATGCGCTACACTCAAAGAAAGAAAAATATTAGCTTTTATGAGTCAGTTGAAATTCAGCAAGCAGTTGCCATTCTTGATCAATTTTTAGCTAGTCACACGCCTTACCATTTCAGCCATACTATGCAAGCCAATGAAGGGTTAGTATGTAACAATATTTTGCATAAACGCTCTAGCTTTATAGATCAAAAACCCTCCCCAAGATTAATGCTGAGAGGACGTTATTTTAATCGGGTAAAAGATTAATGATTATCACAAATCATCGGCTCGATGTTGCTGAACAAAATCCTTCTATTAATTTCAATAAGCGTCCAGATGATGCAAAAATCACTTTGATTGTTATTCATAACATTTCACTACCACCTGGAAAATATAACAATAACTATATTGAGGAATTTTTTACCAACCAACTGCAAACAGAACAACACCCCTATTTTGAAAAACTAAAAGATGTCAAAGTGTCTGCACACTTGTTAATTAAACGTGACGGTCATATTGTTCAATTTGTTGATTTTAATCAACGTGCTTGGCATGCAGGACGCTCAAGTTTTAACCATATTGATGACTGCAATAATTATTCGATCGGGATAGAACTAGAGGGGACAGATAATAGTCCTTATGAAACGCTACAATATCAGTTATTAAATCAAGTATTATCAATTTTAAAAGATCACTATCCTATTACAGACATTAGAGGCCATAGTGATATAGCGCCAGGCAGAAAAACTGATCCTGGCCCTGCATTTGATTGGAGAAAATTAAAATGAAATTATTAAACAAAGCTTACCTTCGTGCAAAAAAAATCAAGCTTATCATTTTTGATGTTGATGGCGTGCTAACCGATGGTGGCCTGTATTTTTCCGATGAAGGAATTGAGCTTAAGCGCTTTAATTCGCTCGATGGTTTAGGCATCAAGCTCTTAAAGAAAAATGGTGTAGAGCCTGCTGTCATTAGTGCTAGAGATACGCCCAATGTAGCTCATAGAATGAAAAACTTAGGTATTGAACACTTCTATCAAGGTCAAAATGACAAACTCATTGCTTTTAATCAATTATTAAAAAAACTTGCTATCGAGGCTGATCAGGTTTCATATGTGGGTGACGATATCATCGATTTACCTGTTATGCGCAATATTGGCCTGCCTATTGCGGTTGCCAATGCACATGAACTGGTCAAGGACAATGCTTGTCTCATTACTGAAAAGCGTGGTGGACATGGCGCTGTTCGTGAGGTTTGTGACTTTATTTTAAAAGCCCAGAATAATTATGATTCTGCCATGAGTGCTTACTTAGTATGACCAATTTTCAAAAACTTTGCTACGATACTCTAACACGCCATGTGCCTGCAGGATCAGTTACTACGTATGGGAATTTGGCTAAACTCATGAAACATCCTAAAGCCTGTAGAGCGGTCGGAACAGCCATGAACAAAAATCCCAATGCACCTAAAATTCCTTGCCATCGAGTGGTTAAATCAAATGGTGAATTAGGAAATTATGCTTTTGGTGTTGCTTTAAAGCAAAAACGCCTTCAAGAAGAAGGCGTTAACGTTTTTAATAACAAAATAGTTAATTTTAAAGATATTTGCCTTTAACGCTTTTTACCTCTCATCTTAGAAATCATCTGCAATTGAGCCATTGATTCTGCCAAAGCAGCTTGTGTCGAAGAGATATCTTGGTCAGTATCAGCATTTTCCATTGCCTCTTCGGCTCTTTGCTTCGCTTCTAGCGCTTTAGATTCATCTAAATCATGTGCACGAATAGCCGTATCTGAAAAAATTGTTACGACCGTTGGTTGCACTTCAACAATTCCACCAGACACATAAATAGACTCAAAACCTTTATCTGTTTCAACACGCACTTCACCAGGTCTTAGCGTTGATAGTAGCGGTAAATGCTGAGGATAGATACCTAACTCACCATTACTACCTGGCGCAAACACACACTTAACTTCACCCGAATAGAGGGACTCAGTGGCGCTAACGATATCAACATGCATCATTGACATTTATGCACTCTCCGCAGCTCGTGCACGCACTTCTTCAATAGAGCCAGTCATATAAAATGCTTGCTCAGGAATGTCGTCTAGTTCGCCATTTAAGATTGCCTGGAACCCTGATATAGTGTCTTTAAGTGATACGTACTTGCCTGGAGAGCCCGTAAATACTTCTGCAACAAAGAATGGCTGGGATAAGAAACGCTGTACTTTACGAGCACGTGATACAGCTTGCTTATCTTCTTCAGAAAGCTCATCCATACCCAAAATTGCAATAATGTCTTTTAGCTCTTTATAGCGCTGCAATACACCCTGAACACCACGAGCAATATCATAATGCTCTTGACCTACGATTAACGGATCTAGTTGGCGTGATGTAGAATCAAGTGGGTCTACCGCAGGGTAGATACCTAGCTCAGCTACTTGACGTGACAATACAACTGTTGCGTCTAAGTGCGCAAACGTTGTTGCTGGAGAAGGGTCAGTCAGATCATCTGCTGGTACGTATACCGCTTGAATTGAAGTAATTGAGCCTTTCTTAGTAGAAGTAATACGCTCTTGTAATGCACCCATTTCTGAAGCTAGTGTTGGCTGGTAACCAACCGCTGATGGCATACGACCTAATAATGCTGATACCTCTGTACCTGCGAGAGTGTAACGATAAATGTTGTCAATAAACAATAAAACATCACGACCTTCATCACGGAAATACTCAGCCATTGTTAAACCTGTTAAAGCAACACGCAATCTATTTCCCGGAGGCTCATTCATTTGACCGTACACTAGTGATACTTTATCTAATACGTTTGATTCTTTCATTTCGTGATAGAAATCGTTACCTTCACGAGTACGCTCACCAACACCAGCGAATACAGAATAACCCGAGTGCTCAATCGCAATATTACGAATAAGCTCCATCATATTAACGGTTTTACCAACACCAGCACCACCAAACAAACCAACTTTACCACCCTTTGCAAATGGACAAACTAAGTCAATTACTTTAATACCTGTTTCTAACAGTTCTGCTGCAGGTGCTAGTTCGTCATAAGCAGGAGCCGGACGGTGAATACCCCAATTATCCTCTTCACCGATATCGCCCGCGTTATCAATAGGTTGGCCCAATACATTCATGATACGCCCTAGCGTTTTAGTGCCAACTGGGACTTGAATAGGTGCGCCAGTATTAGTTACCTCAATACCACGTTTTAAGCCTTCAGAGCCACCCATAGCAATACCACGAACTGTGTTATCGCCTAATTGTTGCTGAACTTCTAACGTTAAGCCTGTTTCTGTAACAACTAAGGCATCATAAATATTTGGAATACTGTCTGCCGGGAATTCGACATCAATAACCGCACCAATAATTTGTGTAATTTTTCCGCTGCTCATTTTGCTTTTCCTTTTTTAAAACTCTATTTGTTTAATTCTATACTGCCGCTGCACCGCTAACAATTTCAGAAATTTCCTGAGTAATTGCCGCTTGTCTCGCCTTATTGTAAACTAACTCTAAATCATCAACCATATCACCCGCATTATCAGTTGCGCTCTTCATAGCGATCATTCGTGATGACTGCTCACAAGCAACATTTTCAACCAAACCTTGGTAAACAATTGCTTCAATATATCTGATCAATAAGGCATTCAATGCTTCTTCTGCATCAGGCTCATAAATATAATCCCAACGATGACTCATTGTTTCATCTTCTACTGCCACCATTGGAATCAATTGTGCTGTTGTTGGCACTTGAGTCATGGTATTTTCAAATTTATTGTAGGCAACTGACAACTGCTGAATTTCATCATTATCATAGGCGTCTAACATTACTTTAACCGTACCTAAAAGATCATCGAAATGTGGTGCATCGCCTAAATCTGTTAATACTGACTTGATGCCTAGGCCTGAATTTTTGAAAAATGACGTCGCTTTTTTACCAATAGTACAAATATCAACTTCAACACCTCTAGCTTGATAATCGGTTACTTCTTTTAACAAGCTTCTAAATAAGTTGGTATTTAATCCACCACACAAACCTCTGTCACTAGAGATAATGATAATGCCAACACGTTTAAGCTCACCAACCTCTTTCATATAAGGATGTTCAAACTCTGGGTGTGCGTTCGCCAAATGACCAATTACTTGTGTAATTTTTTCAGAATAAGGGCGTGATGCGATCATTCTGTCTTGGGCTTTTTTCATTTTAGACGCTGCCACCATTTCCATAGCCGATGTGATCTTCTGAGTATTTTTAATACTCGCGATCTGCGTTCTAATTTCCTTTCCAGCTGCCATATTATTTATTTACCAAGTGTGGTTTGCCTTAAAATCATCAATTGCTGCTTGAAGCTGACCAGCAATATCGTCGTTGTAATCACCTGTTTCATTAATACTATCCATTAATGCTGCTTGATTAGAGCCCATGTAAGTTAGCAAGGCTCTTTCAAAATCTACCACTTTGTTGGCTTCCAAATCGTCTAATGATCCAGAGTTTGCAGCAAACAATGAGGTCGCTAATTCTGCTACAGATAACGGCTTATATTGATCTTGCTTCATTAACTCTGTTACACGTTGACCACGATCAATTTGCGCTTTAGTTTCCGAATCAAGATCTGAGGCAAATTGAGCAAAAGCAGCTAATTCACGATACTGTGCCAAGTCAAGACGAATACCGCCGCCTAGCTTTTTAATAATACTTGTTTGTGCTGCACCACCTACACGAGACACTGAAAGACCCGCGTTAATCGCTGGTCTAATACCAGCGTTAAATAGATCAGTTTCTAAGAAAATTTGACCATCTGTAATTGAAATTACGTTTGTTGGTACAAAGGCAGATACGTCGCCACCTTGTGTTTCAATAATTGGTAGTGCTGTTAATGAGCCTGTTTTGCCCTTAACTTCACCATTTGTCATTTGCTCAACGTACTCTGCATTAACGCGTGATGCACGCTCTAATAAACGAGAGTGTAAGTAGAATACATCGCCTGGATAAGCTTCACGTCCTGGTGGACGTTTAAGTAGCAACGATACTTCACGGTAAGCCCAAGCTTGTTTTGTTAAATCATCATAAACAATAAGTGCATCCTCACCACGATCACGGAAGTATTCCGCCATCGAACAACCCGCATATGGCGCAATGTATTGCAATGCTGGAGATGAAGCAGCGCCGGCACTAACAATAATTGTATTATCTAGCGCTCCATGCTCCTCAAGTTTACGCACAACTGCTGCTACTGAAGAATCCTTTTGACCAATTGCAACATAGACACAACGAATACCTGTGTCTTTTTGATTAATAATTGCATCGATCGCAACTGCTGTCTTACCCGTTTGACGGTCACCAATAATCAGCTCACGTTGGCCACGACCAACCGGAACCATTGCATCGATCGCCTTAACGCCTGTTTGGATCGGCTGATCAACCGACTTACGCTCAATAACACCTGGTGCCATAATTTCTAGTGGGAGTGAGCTGGCTGTATCAATAGCGCCTTTACCGTCAATCGGCTGACCCAGTGGGTTAACTACACGTCCAAGCATCGCCTCTCCAACGGGCACTTCAACCAATCTATTAGTGCATTTGACAACATCTCCTTGAGACAAGTGAAGGTAATCACCTAATACAACTGCACCCACCGAATCTTGTTCAAGGTTAAGCGCCATACCAAAGGTATTGCCAGGAAATTCAAGCATTTCACCAAACTGAACATCAGCTAAGCCATGAATTCGAACAATACCGTCACTGACACTAATAATCGTACCTTCTGTGCGCGCTTCAGCTGCAAAGTCAAAACCTTCTATTTGTTTTTTAATTAAATCACTAATTTCACTGGCGTTTAATTGCATAACTCTTCCTTTTATATAAATTTATAATTAATGGGTTGTAAGAAGCAAGTTGAGCTCATCAGTTCGAGCTTTGATCGACATATCAATCACCTTGTCTCCTAGTTTAATAATCAGACCGCCAATCAGCGTCTCATCAATGGTTGTTTCAATACTAACACTGGCATTGTACTTTTCACTAAGACTAACAACAATACCTTTTTCTTCAGTTGCAGTAAGCTTGTAAGCACTAATCACCTGAAAAGTCTTTGCCTCTTCAAAGGTATTGGCTTGGTCATCAAATAACGACAAAATACTGGGCAATACTTCTGTACGATCATTGTCCATAATTAATGATAAAAACTCATTTTCTTTAGTTGCTAACTTCCTGTTAATAATTCTGGCAACTAATTTTTGGACAGCTTCTTCTTTATCTTGCTTTGTTACATTGGGAGAATCCAAATAATTTTGAAATTGCTTATCTTTGACCAAAGATGCTGCTGCCTCTAATAAAGCCTTCCAATCATTTTGTGACTTGTCCTGCTGAGCAATTTTAAAAACTGCTCTTGCATATGGCTTGGCGATTGTAACTAATTCCATAACTGTTAGCTAGAGTGATTGTGACAATTTTGTTAACATGGCTTTATGCGTCTTACCATCTACTTCTTTAGATAAAACAGCACTGACGCCTTGCATCACTAACGCTGAAACCTGATCTTGTAATTCATTTCTCACACGAATTTTATCTTGCTCGAGCTCTGCTGATGCTTGCAATTTAACCTTTTCAACTTCTTGAAGAGCGACGTCTTTAGCTTCTTCGACCATATTAGAAGCCTGCTTAGATGCGTTAGCAATAATTTCAGAAGCCTGGTCTTTAGACTGACTAATTAACTCTTGTGCTCTTTGCTCAGCTTCAGCTTGTTCAGACAATCCACGCTCCGCTGCTAACAAGCCACCTTCAATGCGCTTTTGACGCTCTTCCATGGCCGCAATAAGCGGTGGCCATACATACTGTTTGACCATATAGATAAAAATGAAAAATGCAATTGATTGACCAATTAATGTAGCATTTATATTCATAGGACTTACCTTGTACTTAGACTAAAAAAGTTAAAAAAGATTATGCTACAGCGAACAGTACATATAGACCTAAACCAACAGCAATCATTGGAATCGCATCTACAAGGCCCATAAAGATAAAGAACTGTGTTCTTAACATTGGGATTAGCTCTGGTTGGCGTGCTGCACCTTCTAAAACTTTAGCACCTAATAAACCAATACCAATCGCCGCACCCAATGCGCCCATACCCATCATGATGCTTCCTGCAACATATAAAATTGCGCTTTCCATTACCATATTATTTCTCCTGTGAAATTATATAAAAAATTAAAAATTAATGCTCGTTATTATGAGCCATATCCATATACACGATTGTTAGTGTCATGAAAATAAAGGCCTGCAAAGTGATAATCAAGATATGGAACAAAGCCCAACCTATTTGTAACAACCCACCAAACACACCAAATCCAATGCCGACGCTATACATAATAGCAATTAGAATGAAAATAATTTCACCTGCATACATATTGCCGAATAAACGAAGCGCTAAAGAAATAGGCTTTGAGATAAGTGCCACGCCCTCTAGCAATAAATTAGCAGGCAATAGCCACTTACCAAACGGGTGAAATAATAATTCTGATAAAAAACCGCCAATGCCTTTATGCTTAACGCTGTAATATAAAATTAGTACAAAAATAGAAAGAGCCATACCAAATGTGATATTTGGATCTGTTGATGGCACCACCTTAAAAAAGGCTGCATGAGGGTCTCCACCCATTGCTCCCACTGTAACAGCAGCCAATTGTGGCAACCAATCAACCGCGATAAGGTCCATGAAATTCATTAAGAAAATCCATGCAAAGATCGTTAGCGCCATTGGAGCTACTAGCTTGTTTTTGTGTTTAAAAGAGTCTCGGACACTGAAATCAATGAACTCAATAACCATTTCAATAAAATTCTGCAAGCCAGAAGGAACGCCTGTGGTAGCTTTTTTGCCAGCTGAACGGAAAATAGTATAAAAAACTAATCCGGTAACTAATGACCAAAACATGGAGTCAACATTAACCGACCAGAATCCCATGGCTTGGGCCTCGGCAGCTGTATGAGCAAAAGTCCATTGACCATCAACTTGACCATACGTAAGGTTCTGTAAATGGTGCTTAATATATTCTGAAGATGTTATGGTTTCAACTGACATTGTTTGTAAAAAGCAAGACTTAAATTAATAATAAAAAAACTCAATATAACGTTTAATGGATCTAATAGTTGCATGGCAAATACCAACAAAATACCAATCAACAAAAGCCTCTCTATTAAAGAAATCCTAGCCAAGTTAACTACCTGCTTAGGGTCCATAATGTTTTTACGCTTAAGTTGCTTCATTCGCCAATACAATAAGCCTTGGTTCACAAGAGCAATCATGCCCCCAACAACAATTTCCATAGGTTTGATGATTATACATAAACCGATAGACTATCGTGAAATATATTTTTATATTGTGAATAATTTATTCATAACATTGCTTAATTAAAGGTCGAATTGGTATCAATATCAGAATTTACTAATGCATTTGACATTAATCAACGACCCGCGAATAATTAACCCTTTTGGCAAAAAAAAATTGAGGAGAGTTACATGGCGCATATTGTTGTTATTGGTGCAAGCACAGGTGGATTGCCTTTTGCTTACGACATCAAAAAAACACTGGGTAGTAACCATACTGTCACCGTTATTTCTAACAACCCAAATTTCAACTTTATTCCCTCAAACCCCTGGTTGGCAGTTGGCTGGAGAAATGAAGAAGCCATTAGCTTTGAACTTAAACCCCGCCTTAAACGTAAAGATATTAATCTAATTGTTGGTGAGGCCACTGAAATCAAACCGGATGAAAATCAAGTGGTGGTTGGCGATCAAACAGTTGACTACGACTACTTAGTTTTAGCTACTGGCCCAAAACTCGCTTTTGACGAAATAGAAGGCCTTGGCCCAAAAGGGCATAGCATTTCTATTTGTACCACTGAACATGCCAAGATTGCTTCTGAAGAATGGAATAATTTCTGCAACAACGGTGGGGGTCCAATTGTTGTGGGTGCGGTACAAGGCGCTTCATGTTTTGGACCTGCATATGAGTTTGCCGCTATTATGGATACTGATCTAAAAAAGCGTGGCATTCGCGACAAGTGCCCTATGACGTTTGTTACTGCCGAACCGTATATTGGCCATCTTGGATTAGGTGGTGTTGGCGACTCTAAAGGCCTCTTAGAATCTGAATTTAGAAGCCGTCATATTAAATGGGTTGCCAATGCAAAAGTTGCCTCTGTAGCTTCTGACAAAGTCACTGTAGAAGAGGTGAATGACGAGGGAAAAACTATCAAGACTCACGAGATAGCAACAAAATATACCATGATGTTGCCAGCCTTTAAAGGGGTTGACGCCGTGGCAAAGCTTGCTGAAGTTGACCCTGGTTATGTCAACCCACGTGGATTTGTAATGATCAATAGTTATCAACAATCCCCAGTCAAAGACAACATATTTTCACTCGGTGTTAATGTTGCTATTCCGCCTGTAGAGGACACGCCAGTTATGTGCGGCACACCAAAAACTGGCTACATGATTGAATCAATGGTAACAGCTATTGTTCACAATATCAAAGACATGGTTGATGGCAATGAACCCTCACATGTTCCAACTTGGAATGCGGTATGTATTGCCGATATGGGTGATACTGGTGCGGCGTTCGTAGCAATGCCACAAATTCCGCCTAGAAATGTCACTTGGGCGAAAAAAGGAAAAATGATGCATTTAGCTAAAATTGCCTTTGAAAAGTTCTTTATCCGCAATATGAAAACTGGCAATTCTGAACCCGCTTATCAAAAGTATATTTTTAAGATGCTAGGTATCGAACGCTTAAAGAAAAAATAGGTGTTTATAAAAGCTGATTTTGCAGCTTTTTTATCGGCTAATTTTTGTCAAGGTTGGCTGCTGGCAATCATTTCAGCCGCTGCCACTCTAGCCTTGTCAGTCACAGTTGCACCGCCCAAAATACGCGCCACTTCTTCTACTCTTTGCTGATCATTCAGTTGTATTACGTTCGTTTGTGCGCCTTGCTCATTTTGCACCTTACTCACACATAGATGCTGGTGTCCAAATGCTGCCACTTGTGCCAAATGCGTAATACAAATAATTTGATAATTCTTGGCAAGCTTCTGTAGCTTTCTGCCTACAACCTCAGCAACAGCGCCGCTAATACCTACATCTACTTCATCAAAAATTAAGGTTGGTGTATATTCGCTATCGCTACTAACTACCGAAATTGCCAGCGATATGCGTGACAACTCACCGCCTGAGGCTACTTTTTTGAGCGCTTTAAACTGTTGCCCCATATTGGTTTTCACCAAAAATTCGATAACCTCATGGCCATTTAAATGCACCCCGTCATTCTTAGTGTTAAGCTCCACTTTAAACTCACTGCCTGGCATACCCAAAACCTGCATAGCTTCAGTTACCAGCTGAGAAAGCTCTTCTGCTTTTATTTGGCGAGTCTCGGATAACCTCTTAGCCTGGTCCATATATCTTTTAGAAAGTTCTTCCAACTGCGCTTTCATTTCATCAATTGAGCTAACACCGCCACCAATCTCTTCTAACTTTATTGTGAGCTGGTCACGCACCAATATAAGTTCTTCAATTTGGCATTGATGCTTTCGACCTAGGGCATATAACTCAGAAATACGCTCTTCCATCTCAACTACACTTTGTTCGTCCGTTGATAACTGACTTAAATATTGTGTCAATTCATATACAACTTCTTGTGTTTGCACCTGTGCAGAGCTTAACAGCTCGAATCCGGTCTGTAGCCTATCGTCCATTTCAATCGCCTCAGACAACTGCGAACTAAGCGCTAAGAGTTGTTCATTTGCACCAGACTCACTCTCTAATTGACTCAATACACCAGATGTTTTTTCAATAATTGCCTGTGCATTTGAGCTTGTTTTAAAGTTGGCCTCAATCGTGTTAAGCTCATCTTGATCAAGCATTGCCTCGGTTAACTCTTCTAGCTGATGCGAATACAGTGCTTGCTGTTGCTCAATAGCTTCTTGATTATTAATCAAGTTCTCAATTTTTTCATTCAATGATTTATAAGCCCTAACCACCTCATTGAGCTTTTGTTTGTCAACTTCCAGCTGTGCATATCCGTCCAGCAAACGCATTTGCTGCTCTGGTCTTAATAACAATTGATGTTCGTTTTGACCATGAATGTCTAATAACAAATCGCCCACATTACGCACAGTGGACAGTGGCACGCTATTGCCATTAATAAAAGCTTTTGAGCGTCCATCGCTAGTAATTACTCGACGCAAAATACACTCGCCTTCATCTTCTAAAGCGTTTTCAGTCAAAAAATTTTGTACGGTCTGGTTGCTTTCTAGTGCAAAAGCTGCGCTGATATCAGCCTTGTCCTTACCATGACGGACCAAATTAGAGTCAGCGCGCACGCCCAAAGCCAAACCTAACGCTTGCAGAATAATAGATTTTCCGGCACCTGTTTCGCCTGTAACGGCGCTCATTCCAGGCTCAAAAGACAAATCAAGCCTTTCAACAACAGCTAAGTTTTTGACCGATAATTGCGACAACATTAACTATATTCGCTTATGAAAGCTTTGACCCCCAGTGAAGTTTAGAGCGAATAATCTCAAAATAATCATAGTCTTTAGGGTGCAATAAATGCACAAAACTACCATGCTGGCGCACGCGAACCTCTTGGCCTTGAGCAATTGGGAATGAAGCTTGTCCATCAATATGCACGCTTACTCCAGCGCCCGCATCCTTAACTCGAACCACCACCTCGCTGCCACCTGGCACCAACAATGGACGGTGGCTCATAGTATGGGGACAAATAGACACCAAACCAATTGCATTAACGCCTGGGTGCATGATCGGCCCACCACTTGATAAAGCATAAGCAGTTGAGCCTGTTGGTGTAGTAATAATGAGCCCATCTGCACGCTGATTATTGACGAACTTATCATCAATATAAACATCGAACTCTATCATTTTAAGTGCGTCTTGTCGATTCACTACCGCATCATTCAAGGCAACACTTTGCTGCACCACCTGTCCATTTTGTTCTATTTGGCAAGACAATAAGCAACGATCTTCTTTAGTAAATTCGCCTTGCAAAACCTGAGTCACAATTTCAAGCATCTTACCCACTGACACATCTGCCAAAAACCCAAGTCGACCGAGATTAATGCCTAAAATAGGGATGTTGTTATCAACAAAAGTACGTGCTGTATTGAGCAAAGTACCGTCTCCGCCCACGACAATAATTAAATCTGCTTGCTCTGCAATTAGCTCACGGCCATTCACTACACCTACGCCTTTATTTTGTAAAAATGCAGACAATTCTTCAGCGATGCCGTCGCTCACAGAATCATTAGGTTTGGTGATAATGCCGATTGTATTAAACATTGTTATATTTTGCTATTGAATTCTTTAAAATAGCCACTATATAATTGGCTAATAATTAGCTACAAATATACATTAATTGGACAACAAGATGACAAAAAAGCAAGACCAAGACGA
>JAHZKM010000014.1 GCA_022600395.1 Pseudomonadota bacterium
ACTTTGATGCAATTAAGGTTGGACTAGCATCTCCTGAGAAGATTCGTTCATGGTCATATGGTGAGGTTAAAAAACCAGAAACCATTAACTATCGTACTTTTAAGCCAGAAAGAGAAGGTTTGTTTTGTGCCAAAGTATTTGGGCCTATGAAAGATTTTGAGTGTTTGTGTGGCAAGTACAAACGCATGAAATTCCGTAACGTTGTTTGTGAAAAATGTGGCGTTGAAGTTACTTTTTCTAAAGTGCGTCGTGAGCGTATGGGCCATATCGAATTAGCAGCGCCTGTTGCGCATATCTGGTACTTAAAATCATTACCATCTCGTTTAGGATTGTTAATGGATATGACGCTTAAAGATATTGAGCGTGTATTATATTTTGAAGCATTCTTAGTAACAGATCCAGGTGCAACGCCTTTAGTTCATAAGCAGCTATTAACTGAAGAAATGTACTTTGATGCGTTAGATGAGTATGGCGAAGATGAATTTGAAGCCAAAATGGGTGCAGAAGCAATCCAAGATGTATTAGCTGAAATGCAGCTTGAAAAAGAAGCGGCAAACTTGCGTGAAGATAGTTTAAATACCAAGTCTCAAACTAAGCTTAAAAAATACAACAAGCGTCTTAAATTAATTGATTCATTAATTCAATCAGGCAACAAACCAGAGTGGATGATTTTAAAAGTTCTACCGATTCTTCCACCAGATTTACGCCCATTAGTGCCTCTAGATGGTGGTCGTTTTGCCACGTCAGATTTGAATGATCTATATCGTCGCGTGATTAACCGTAATAATCGACTAGCACGCTTGTTAGAGCTTGATGCACCAGAAATTATTGTGCGTAATGAAAAGCGTATGTTGCAAGAAGCGGTCGATTCACTAATTGATAATGGCCGCCGTGGCCGTGCTGTAATGGGTAATAACCGTCGTCCATTGAAATCTATTTCGGATATGATCAAAGGTAAGCAAGGTCGTTTCCGTCAAAACCTACTTGGTAAGCGTGTTGATTATTCAGGTCGTTCAGTAATTGTGTGTGGACCTTATCTTAAATTACACCAATGTGGTTTGCCAAAGAAAATGGCATTAGAGCTATTTAAGCCGTTTATTTATAACCGTCTTCAGGCTAAAGGTTTAGCTTCTACTATTAAAGCAGCTAAAAAAATGGTTGAAGCGGAAACACCTGAAGTTTGGGATATCTTAGAAAAAGTTGTGCACCAACATCCAGTTATGCTCAACCGTGCACCAACACTTCACCGTTTAGGCATTCAGGCATTTGAGCCATTGTTGATCGAAGGTAAGGCGATTCAATTGCATCCACTTGTATGTGGCGCCTTTAATGCTGACTTTGACGGTGACCAAATGGCTGTACACGTACCTTTATCAGAAGAGGCGCAATTAGAAGCAAGAACTTTAATGCTAGCTTCTAATAACGTACTACATTTGGCAAGTGGCGAGCCAATTATCGTACCTTCTCAGGATGTTATTTTGGGCTTATATTATATGACTCGAGATAAAATTAATCAAAAGGGTGAGGGTATGATCTTCACGTCTCCTTCAGAGGTTTTAAATGCTTATGAAGCGGGGCATGTAACATTACACGCTCAAATTAAATTAAGAATTCAAGATTACACTAAGAATGACGCAGGTAAGTTTGAGCCAAGCTCAACAAGAATTGTGGACACAACAGTTGGTCGTGCAATTTTTTCAAGAATTCTGCCTAACGGACTATCTTTTGATTTAATTAATGAAGCCATTTCTAAGAAAGTAGTATCGAATCTAATTCATGTTTGCTACCGTACTCAAGAATTAAAAGAAACAGTCATGTTTGCAGATCAGATGATGTACATGGGCTTCCAGTATTCAACGAAGTCAGGTATTTCTTTCTGTTCAAATGATATGACTATTCCAGAGACAAAAGCAGGCATGATTGATGATGCTGAAGCTCAAGTTAAAGACATTCAAGAACAGTATTCTAAAGGTGTTGTGACAGATGGCGAGCGTTACAATAAGGTTATTGATATTTGGTCACGAACTTCAGAAACTGTTGCGAAGGCAATGATGGATGAAATTGGTTTTGAAGAGTTTGAAACCAAAGATGGCAAGACTGAGAAGCTCGCTTCATTTAACTCAGTTTATATGATGGCTGATTCAGGTGCTCGTGGTTCTCCAGCGCAAATGCGTCAACTAGCAGGTATGCGTGGTTTGATGGCTAAGCCGGATGGATCAATTATTGAGACACCAATTACTTCAAACTTCCGTGAAGGTTTGAATAATATGCAATACTTTATTTCAACGCATGGTGCTCGTAAAGGTCTAGCTGATACAGCACTTAAAACTGCCAACTCTGGCTACTTAACACGTCGTTTAGTTGATGTAGGCCAAGACTTAGTTATCACTGAAGAAGACTGTGGTACAGATAATGGACTAATTATGAAAGCTGTTATCGATGGCGGTAATATCGTAAAAACATTAGGTGCATCGGTATTAGGTCGTGTTGTTGCAGAGGATGTGTTGATTCCTGATACTTATGATATTTTTATGCCAAAAGGTCATTTAGTTAGTTTGGGAGACTCCGAGAAAATTAACGATTTGGGTATTGAATCAATCAAAGTTCGCTCAGCAATTACTTGTGATACACGCTATGGTGTGTGTGCAAATTGTTATGGTAATGATATGGCACGTGGCCACAAAATTGGTGTTGGTGAAGCCGTTGGTGTTATTGCTGCACAATCAATTGGTGAGCCAGGCACGCAGTTGACTATGCGTACATTCCATATTGGTGGCGCGGCATCTGCATCTACAGCGGTTAGCAGTATTAATATTAATGTAGATGGTAGCGCACATTTTGAAAACTTAAAATCAATCACAAATGATAATAATGATTTAGTGGTTATTTCTAGATCTGCCGAAGTAACAATTAGAAACACCAAAGGTCAAGATGTTGAGCGCTATAAGATTCCTTATGGTGCGGTTGTACATGTACAAGAAGGTGGTGCGGTTAAAGCAAAAGACAAGATCGCTGATTGGGATCCGCATACGCATCCAATTATTACTGAGCAATCTGGACGTGTTATTTTTGTTGATTTTGAAGAGGGTATTACAGTTAATAGAAATACAGATCCATTAACTGGCTTGACATTCTTTGAGATGATTGATGAAGCAGAAAGATCTGCAGCTGCTAAGGGTCTTAAACCAATGATTAAAATGGTAGAAGAAAGTGATTCTGAGGTGGTGTTATCAACTCATTACTTACCATCAATGGTAAAGATTAATCTAGAAGACAATCAAGTAATATCAGCGGGCGAAGTTCTAGCTAAGATTCCGAAAGATCAGTCTAAGACGAGTGATATTACCGGTGGTTTACCACGTGTTGCTGATTTATTTGAAGCGCGTAAAGCCAAAGATCATTCTATTCTTGCAGAAGAGTCTGGTGTGGTCAGTTTTGGCAATCCAACTAAGAGTAAAGATCGATTAATCATTACCTCAACAGAAGGCGAAGTGACTGAAATGATGATCCACAAATGGCGTCAAATTAACGTTTTTGATGGTGAAACAGTTGAAAAAGGTGATGTTATTTCTGATGGCCCATCAAATCCTCATGATATTTTACGACTGTTGGGTGTTGAATCTTTGGCAAACTATGTTGTTAAAGAAGTGCAAGATGTATACCGCCTGCAAGGTGTAAACATTTCAGATAAGCATATTGAAGTTATTGTGAAGCAAATGCTACGTAAGGTGGAAGTACTAGATTCAGGCGACTCTAAGTTTGTTAATGGTGAAACTGCTGAATATGCTCGAGTTATTGAAACTAATAAGCAATTAACTGCTCAAGGCAAGTCTTTGGTTACTTACCAAAGATTACTCATGGGTATTACTAAAGCTTCATTGGCTACTGAATCGTTTATTTCAGCCGCATCCTTCCAAGAGACAACACGTGTACTAACAGAAGCATCAACTACAGGACGAGTAGATTCACTACAAGGCTTGAAGGAAAATGTTATTGTAGGTCGTTTAATCCCAGCAGGTACAGGCTTTAAACATCATCAAGAGCGTCGAGCTAAGCGCTCTGCTAGCATGACTCAAAGTGCTGATGCTGAAATGGCATTAGCTGCTGAGTTAAGTGAAGCAGAGGAGTTGCAAGAGTAAAGCTCTAGCGACTAGCTCATTTTAAAACCGCATCTAAGGTATGGATGCGGTTTTTTTATGCCTAAAATCCGTTAAAATGCGTGCATGGATAAAACAAGTTTTAATACATATATTGACCAAGGTTACAACCATATTCCAGTATTTAGAGAGGTTGTGCTTGATACCGATACAGCTCTAGGCTTGTATTTGAAGTTAGCTAATAATACATATAGCTATTTATTTGAATCGGTTCAAGGTGGAGAAAAGTGGGGTCGCTACTCAATTATTGGGCTGCATGCACAAACTGTGATCAAAGTATTTGATCATGAAATCCGAATCGAAAAACAAGCAGATATTGTTGAGCGCCTCACAGTAGAAGATCCTCTAGCATGGATTGAGCAATACCAGCAGCAATTTAAAGTACCTGAAATTAGTGAACTACCTGAGTTTAATGGGGGATTAGTAGGATATTTTGGCTATGAAATTGTTCGCTATATTGAGCCAAAGTTAAAAAATATTAATCTCAAAGATGAGTTGAATATTGCTGATATTTTGTTAATGCTATCGAATGACCTGGTGGTATTTGATAATCTAGCTAATAAGGCATTTTTACTAACACATATAAATCCTGAAACTCATAGCTATGAGCAGGCATTAGCGCGTCTAAATGCTATTGAGGCTGAAATTGAAAAGCCATTTATAAAAAAAGATTATCAGTCAGACAATCTAGTGGCCAGTGATTTTAAATCAAGTTTTGGTGAGCAAAACTATAAAAATGTGGTTGAACAAATTCAAAACTATATTGTGGCCGGAGATGTTATGCAAGTTGTGCCTTCGCAACGATTAAGCGCTCCTTATAAAGCCCCATCAATTGAGCTTTATCGTCAGTTAAGAAGATTAAATCCATCACCATATATGTACTATTTGAATTTAGGGGATGTTGATATAATTGGATCTTCGCCTGAAATTCTTACGCGAGTTGATCGCAATAGGCATGCAACAGTTCGACCAATTGCTGGCACGAGAAAAAGGGGCAAAACACAAACTCAAGATTTGGCACTTGAAAAAGATTTATTGGCCGACGAAAAAGAAATTGCAGAGCATCTTATGCTAATTGACTTAGGTCGCAATGACTTAGGTCGTATTGCCAAAACAGGCAGTGTTAAATTAACAGATAAAATGTTTGTTGAGAGATACTCACATGTCATGCATATTGTTTCCAATGTGGAGTGTGAGCTTAAAGATAATATGAGCGCAATAGATGTTTTAAAAGCTACCTTTCCTGCTGGCACCTTGAGTGGCGCTCCAAAAGTAAGAGCAATGGAGATTATTAATGAAGTGGAGCCATTAAAACGTAATATTTACTCTGGGGCGATTGGATATTTATCTTGGCAT
>JAHZKM010000015.1 GCA_022600395.1 Pseudomonadota bacterium
ACACTACCACGGCTTGAAAGCTGATTAAGTGTTAATAAAAAATCACGATCTGGAGCGATATTAAAATAATAAGGAATTCTAACTTGATAATTATTATCTTCATTCGCAATAGACTCATTATAACTGCCAAACGCAGGCGCTAAAAAACCGGACCCTCTACCTTCTAACACCCATTCATGATGAGGTGAATAAAACAATGGAACGCCTAAAAACTCAACTACAACATCGCTTGCTACACCGCGATTAGTTTTTGAATTAAGTGTGATTTGCTCAGCTTTCATTTGCCAGTCTGTATTACCTAATGGACATAAAGAGTAGCTAACTTTATCAAAGACTTGTTGGGTGCCATCATTATTTACTTGTTGCGCCTGACCATTTATTTTGCTGTCTGGGTAGTGAAACTGCACTTGACTCAGTGAGGTGTATGTTGTGTCAGCTTGTTTTTTGACAATAGCTTTATCACCTACAAACATCAATTCATCGTCTTGAAACTTAACCTGCCCTAGAGCGGTTGAAGTTTGGTCAGATTTTTTAATTCGAATTTCATCAGCACTCAAAAAATAAGCACTCGAATTAAGCGATACATTGCCTGTTAATAGATAATTATCGCCCTGAGTTATTTCACTGCGATCAGCAATAACGTCTAGATTTTTATCATTTGACAAAATCTGTTTAGGAAAGAGGAGACGACTATCTGCACAATTTAATGTATAGCCTTGTGCGCTGACTATGCTAGAAAGTAGAGTGAATGTGAAAAAAAAAATTGACTTTCTCATTTTAAGTTTTTTTAAAAAATTCATTTATTTTAACACTAAATAAATAGCATATATCCTGCATATATTAGTTACATGTACTTGAATTATTTTGGGTAAAATGACTCTGGTTTTTAATAATAATGGAAGCATATAAATGGCTTGGAACGATAACAATAACAATCAAAATCCTTGGGGTGGTAACAATCAAACGCCACCAGAATTGGACGAAGTAATCAAAGAGTTTAAAAATAAATTTAATGGTATTTTTGGCTCAAATAAAGCAAGTAAGTCATCAACAGGGCCAACACCGCCACAAGGTAGTGTTAAATTTATCGCGATTATTGCTGTTCTTGTGTGGATGTTGTCAGGCATTTATATTATCGATCCTGCTGAGAAAGGTGTTGTTTTACGATTTGGCGCTTTCCAAGAAGAGACTTCTCAAGGCCCGCATTGGCATTTACCATTTCCTATTGAAACTGTAAATAGGGTTAATGTTGAGCAAATTAGAACCGCTGAAATAGGGTACCGAAACGCTGTTCAAGGCGGGCGTAATTTTGGCGGTAATGTTTCTTCTGAATCACTTATGCTGACTAAAGACGAAAATATGATTGACGCTAAGTTTGCTGTTCAGTACAAAATTAATGATGTACAGGCTTATTTATTTAACGTCGCCAGTCCAGACACAACACTGCGACAAGTAACTGAAAGCGCTATTCGTCAAGTGGTTGGTCAAAACACAATGGATTATATTTTAACTGAAGGCCGCGTTAGTATTGCTGATGATATTAAAGAAAGGTCTCAAGAGCTATTAAACTTATACAAAACAGGCTTGCAAATCACCACGGTTAATATGCAAGACGCTCAACCGCCTGAACAGGTTCAGGCTGCTTTTTCTGATGCAGTAAAAGCACGTGAAGATAAGCAACGTTTAATTAATGAAGCACAAACCTATGCAAATGATATTTTGCCAAAGTCTCGTGGTCTTGCTGCTCGTCTATTAGAAGAATCTAAAGCTTATAAATCAAAGGTTGTTTCTAAATCTGAAGGTGAGGCGTCTCGATTTAAACAAGTTTTAATAGAATATGAAAAGGCGCCATCCGTTACTAAAGAGCGACTTTATCGTGAAACAATGGAAGGAGTCCTGTCTGCTACTAGCAAAGTTGTCGTTGACTCAAAAGCTAACTCAATGATGTATCTGCCAATTGACAAGTTAATCAACGCAAAAACAACTAATAAACAAGATACCCTTGAAACAACCCAAGATTCGGTTGAAGAGGGCAATGACAATAGAAATATTTTCCGTAATAGAGGAGTAAGATAATGAAAAAGTTAGGATTAATTATCATTGCTGTAGTATTTTTTGTTCTGAGTTCAGCACTTTATACGGTTAACGAAACCCAAACAGCTATTAAATTGCGATTAGGTGAAATTGTAAGTGTTGAAAAAGAACCTGGGCTTAAACTAAAAATGCCATTCGTTAATAATGTAGTTAAGTTTGACGATCGTGTTCAAACTCTTGATGCGCCATCTGAGCGTTTTTTAACAGGTGAAAAGAAAAATGTTATTGTTGATTCATATGTTAAATGGAGAATTAGCGATGCAGAGCAATTCTACAAATCAACTGGTGGTAATTTAGCACGTACTAATAATCGTCTCGCGCAAATTATTAAAACCGGACTTAAGAGTGAATTTTCAAAACGAACAATTGCTGATGTTGTCTCAGGTGAACGTAGCGAAATTATGTCCAATATTGCTAAACTTGCCAAAAAAGACATTGGTGAATTTGGTATTGATATTATTGATGTACGTATTAAGCGTATCGATCTATCGCAAGAAGTTTCAAACTCAGTTTATCGTCGAATGCAAGCAGAGCGTCAGCGTGTTGCTAAAGAATTTAGATCTAAGGGTGCCGAAGAAGCCGAGATTATTCGTGCAGCAGCTGACAAAGAAAGAACAATTATTTTGGCAGATGCTTATCGTGATTCAGAGATGATTCGTGGTGAGGGTGATGCGATTTCAGCAGGAAACTATGCACAAGCTTACAATAAGAATGCAGATTTTTATTCATTCTATCGTTCACTTGAGTCTTATAAAAAATCCTTTAATGGGCAAAATGACATAATGGTGTTAAATCCAAACACTGAGTTCTTCCGTCACTTTAATCCTGAAGTTAAATAAACGCTCTATGAAAACTTGGCAGTTACCTGAGGGTATTGACGAATTAAGCGACAATCAAGCACTTAACTTCGAGATGCTTCGACGTCAATTAATAGATCTTTATACTGAAAAAGGTTTTGGGCTGGTTATTCCGCCAATGGTTGAGCATGTAGACTCGTTATTGTTAACCAGTGATTCTGTAAACGAAAAAACTTTTAAATTTTTAGATCCTGTTAGTGGAAAAATGTTGGGCGTACATGCTGATATTACTCCACAAATTGCACGTATCGATGCAAGACGTGCGAGTGATAGTATTGAAAAATATTGCTATATTAATGCAATTTTACAAACTCGCGCTGACGACTTTTATGATTCTCGCTCACCAATACAAGCAGGCGCAGAATTATATGGTTCTAATGACATTTCAGCAGATGTTGAAGTGATTGAGCTAATGCTTAATAGTTTGAAAATTTTATCCATTGACCCAGTGGTTGTTAGCCTTGGAAATGTTGCAATTTTTGATGCATTAATTGCACAAGAGACGCTAGATTCAGATCAAACAGCTGAACTACGTCATATCTTTGCACATCGCTCATCTCCAGACTTGACTGCCTTTATTGCCCAGCACGCACTAATAAATGCAAGCCTGTTTGAAGCTCTAATTAAGCTAGAAGGTGAGCAGACGGTGTTAGATCAAGCTATGGTAATTTTTGCAGACTTTCCTGATGCATTAAAAGCCATCAAAGACTTGCAAGCTATTGATCAAGCACTCAGTTGTAAAAATATACAAGTAAGCTATGATTTAGCTGAATTACAAACCTATGAATACCACACAGGTATCGTCTTTTCAGCTTATCACCAGAACTACTCTAAAGCCTTGGCCCAAGGCGGTCGTTATAACGGCATTGGTGAGTCATTTGGACAATCAAGAGCCGCCACAGGGTTTTCATTTGATTTGAAATTTTTATCTCAATCAAATTAATCTATTATTAACAGTTAAATTAGTTAGGAATTAGTATGTCAAAAAATGTAGTAATCATCGGTACTCAATGGGGTGATGAAGGTAAAGGTAAGATTGTAGATTTAATTACCGACAAGGTCTCAAGTGTTGTTCGCTTCCAGGGCGGTCATAATGCAGGACACACTTTGGTGATTGATGGTCAAAAAACCGTACTACATTTAATTCCTTCAGGCATTTTACGTGATAATGTAGAATGTTTAATTGGCCATGGTGTTGTACTTTCTATGTCTGCCTTGCTTAAAGAGCTCGGTGAATTAGATGAAGCAGATGTTGATGCAAAATCACGTCTAAAGATTGCTCCAGGCTGTCCACTCATTATGCCTTATCATGTTGCTCTTGATAATGCTCGTGAAGCAAAACGCGGTAAAGCTGCAATTGGCACAACAGGCAACGGCATTGGCCCTGCTTATGAAGATAAGGTTGCACGCCGCGGTTTGCGAGTTGGTGACTTACTAGATCTTGAAGCGTTTGCGCAGAAGTTAAAAGATGTGATGGAATATCATAACTTTACACTCACAAACTATTACAATGCACCAGCTCTTGATTTTGATACGGTATTAGCACAAGCTTTAGAGCAAGCTAAAACAGTTATCCCAATGATTACTGATGTTACTGAACAGATCCATCAACACATTGCTAATGACGAAAACATCCTATTTGAAGGGGCGCAAGGGGCTTTGTTAGATATTGATCAAGGCACTTATCCTTTTGTAACTTCATCAAATACTACTTCAGGGGGTGCTGTTACAGGTTCTGGTGTTGGTGTTACAGATATTGATTACGTTTGCGGTATTGTTAAAGCTTACACAACACGCGTTGGTGGCGGACCTTTTCCAACTGAGTTGGTTTATGATGTGGCCATAGACAAAGGTGATGCAATTGGTAAGATTCTGGGTACAATAGGACATGAGTTTGGAGCAACCACAGGTCGTCAGCGTCGTTGTGGCTGGTTGGATATGGTTACACTTAATCGCTCACTCAAACTCAACGCAGTCACTGGGATTTGCCTGACCAAATTAGATGTATTAGACACCCTAGATAGTATTAAGATTTGTGTCAGTTATAATCTAAATGGACAACAAACGACCACACCACCTTTCGACGCTCAAGGTTATGCAGATGCTGAGCCAAACTATATCGAGATGCCAGGCTGGAAAACTTCAACTATTGGTACAGATTCATTTGACTCACTTCCAATTGAAGCGCAAAACTACGTTCGAAAAATAGAAGAATTAACTAATTTACCTATTGATATCCTTTCAACCGGGCCAGATCGCAGTGAAACTCTGATCCTCAACAATCCATTTAACGAGTAAATATATGAGTGATCCACATCAAAAAAGAGAATCAGAAAAGTACGATAACCCCATCCCATCAAGAGAATACATTCTCGGCTTTGTTAAAAAGAAAAAATCCTTATCAAAATACGACCTTTTTGACCTTTTAAAGGTTGAAGGCAAACAAAAAAAACCACTTACTCACCGTCTTAAAGCGATGGTACGTGATGAACAATTAGATTATGACAAAGAAGGAAATTTTGTTATTTTTGATCCGAAAGCAGGTATCAAAATTGGTACTGTTGTTGCTAACCCTAAAGGCTTTGGCTTTTTAAAATTAGACGAAGGTGGTCGTGATTTACGCTTAAACTCTCGCCAAATGCAACTTGTTTTTCATGGTGATAAGGTTGAAGCTCGTTTAATTAGTAAGCGTGGTGATGCAAAAATTATTAAAGTGCTCGAGAGTGTTAAAACAGTTGTTGCACGCTTGCATATTACAGAAGATGGCGCTTATGCTGTGGTTGATGATAAACGCATTCGCAACAATATCAACATCCCTAAAATTAACGATAACAACAAGAACGAGCAAATTGTCATTGTTGAAATTATCAAGTCGCCTACCTTTAAGTCATTGGCAGAAGGTCGTATTATCCAAATTCTAGGCGATTATATGGATGAAGGTGTTGAGACAGAGGCTGCTCTATATCGTAACGGAATTCCAGTTGACTTTTCAGAGGAGGCTTTAGCTCAAACAGCTAATATTCCAGCAGAAGTAACTGAGCAAGATAAAAAAGGCCGAATTGATATCACTGATATGAAGTTAGTAACCATTGATGGTGAAGACTCTAAAGATTTTGATGATGCAGTATTTGCAAAATCAACAGCCAATGGCTGGAAATTAGTTGTTGCGATTGCCGATGTATCTCATTACGTAAAAGAAGGTTCAGCACTTGATCATGATGCTGTTGAAAGGGGTAATTCTGTTTATTTTCCACGTCGTGTTGTGCCAATGTTGCCTGAGGCCTTGTCAAATGGTCTATGTTCGATCAATCCAGATGTTGAGCGTTTATGTATGACATGTGAAATGAATATTGATCAAGGCGGAAATTTACTTGATTATAAATTCTATCCAGCTGTTATGTTTTCACACGCTCGCTTAACTTACACCAAGGTGAGCCAAATTTTAGAAGAAGATGACCAGGGTTTAAAAACGCAGTATTCATCTGTTTTAGACAATTTAAATGATTTATATGGTCTTTATAAAGTCTTAAAAGCAGCAAGAGTTAAGCGTGGGGTTATGGACTTTGATCGTATCGAATCACAAATTTTGTTTAACGATAATGGCAAGATCGACAATATTATTGCCCGTTCAAGAAATGACGCTCATAAACTCATTGAGGAATGCATGTTAATGGCTAACCAAGCCACTGCAAAATTTTTAGGTGAAAACAAAGAAGATTTCTTATACCGAATCCATCCAAAACCTACGGCAGAGAAAGTCGAGGTAACACGTCAATTCTTAACGGCGGTCGGCCTAACACTAGAAGGTGGCGATCAGCCTGATTCTAAACACTTTGCAAAAGTACTAGAAGATGCTAAGGGCAGAGAAGATGAAAACATTATTAAGACTGTAGTGCTTAGAACAATGAAGCAAGCTGTATATACACCAGCTAACGAAGGGCATTTTGGCCTGGCCTTTGACGATTACACACACTTTACCTCACCCATCAGAAGATACCCAGATTTACTAGTACATCGCGCCATTAACCGTGTACTTAAAAAGAAAAAGCCATCATTTATGGGTAAATTGGTTGGCAAAGTACTTGGCGATAAAAACAAAAAGCCTTCTAAAAAAATGATCGAATTAGGTGCTAATTTATCTGTTACTGAGCGTCGCGCTGACGAAGCTTCTCGCGATGTAGAGCAATGGCTTAAATGTGAATATATGCGTGATAAAGTTGGTGAAACTTTTAACGGAGTTATTTCTGGTGTAGCAGGGTTTGGTATCTTTATTGAGCTAACAGAAGTCTTTGTCGAGGGCATGATTTCTATTCGAGATCTTAAAGATGATTACTACAACTTCGATGACATTCATCATCAGCTTAAAGGTGATCGTACCGGTAAAGTATTCCGTTTAGGGGATACTATCAAAATTCAAATTGCCTCAGTTAATTTAGATGATAGGCAAATGGTGTTTATTCCAGTACCTGAAGAAGAATGAATATAAAAAAATAAAAAAAAGGAGGCTAAAGCCTCCTTTTTTATTTATTATATGATTAATCGGTCACAGCGCCTTCTGAAGCCGACTTTGCAAGCTTTGCAAATTTAGCCAGTACACCTTTGGTATAATTTGGTTTGGGCTGCACCCAGTGTTCTAAACGCTCATCAATAATGACTTGATCAACCAGCAACTCTAAGGAGTTATTCTCCGCATCAATAAGAATTTCATCACCATCTTCAACCACGGCCAACACACCACCTTTAAAAGCTTCAGGGGTAATATGTCCGACAACAAAGCCATGTGTTCCACCCGAGAATCGTCCATCAGTAATTAGCGCAACTTTTTCACCTAAACCTAGACCCATTACAGCAGAAGTAGGTGCAAGCATTTCACGCATACCAGGACCGCCAGCAGGACCTTCATAGCGAATCACAATAACATCGCCAGCCTGGATTTTGTCATTAAGAATAGCATCAAGCGCCTCTTCTTCACGGCCAAAGCATTTCGCTTTACCTTTAAAACTTAAGCCTTCTTTACCGGTAATTTTAGCAACAGCACCACCTTGCGCCAAATTACCTTTTAAGATTCTCAAGTGAGAGTCTTTTTTAATTGGATTATCTAAAGCTTTAATAATTTCTTGTGAATCTGCATATGGCTTAACATCTTTAAGGTTTTCAGCCATAGTCTTGCCCGTTACAGTCATACAATCACCATGAAGTAGTCCAGCATCTAAGAGCATTTTCATCAAAGGGAGTGTTCCGCCAATAGCAACCAATTCACTCATCATATACTTCCCAGATGGCTTAAGATCAGCCAAAACCGGCACATTCTTACCAATACGGGTAAAATCATCAATGCTTAATTCGTTAACACCTGCAGCATTAGCCATAGCAATCATATGTAATACCGCATTAGTCGAGCCGCCTAATGCAATAATAATAGTAATTGCATTTTCAAAGGCTTTTAGTGTCATAATGTCACGAGGTTTAATGTCTTTTTCTAAGAGATTAAGAACCGCTTCACCCGCACGAACACAGTCATTAGTTTTGTCTTCAGATATTGCATCTTGCGCTGAAGAATTAGGCAGACTCATGCCCAAGGCTTCAATTGCAGAGGCCATAGTGTTGGCAGTATACATGCCGCCACAAGAGCCTGGCCCAGGGATTGCTGTTGATTCAATAGTTTCTAATTCGATATCATCAATTGCATGATTAGCATACTGACCAACTGCCTCAAAAACACTCACAATATCAGTATGATTTTTACCAGGTTGAATCGTACCACCATAAACAAAAATACCAGGACGATTAAGTCGCGCAAGACCAATTAAACAGCCTGGCATATTTTTATCACAACCGCCAATAGCAACCACACCATCAAAACCCTGACAACCCACTACTGTTTCAATCGAATCAGCAATTACTTCACGTGAGACCAGCGAATACTTCATACCTTCGGAGCCCATAGAAATGCCGTCAGAAATTGTAATAGTATTAAAAATAACTCCCTTGCCACCTGCAGAATTAATGCCTTTTTCTGCTTGCTCTGCCAATTGATTAATATGCATGTTGCAAGGTGTCACCATTGACCAAGTAGAAGCGACACCGACTTGGGGCTTATTAAAATCTTCTTTATCAAATCCAACCGGATATAACATGGCACGTGATGGGGCTCTTTCATAGCCATCGACCACTTGTGAGGAATATTTTCTTGAATTAGACATAATTACTTTGTATTGATATAAAGCATTACATTTTAGATTAAAATAGTGTGCTTATATCAATGTTTTAACACGGCACTTTGGATAACTCTGAACAAATTTTGACTCTAATTAAGCCTTTTGTGGAGCAAGGAAAAATTCTTCCTAGAAGTAGGCAAGAGATTGAAGAAAGTATCGATGATTTTGTTTTATTATTTGATGGTGATCAGCTGCTTGCTTGTGCCGGACTTAAGGATTGTCAAGAAGGCTCTATGGGTGAAATCTACTCACTAGCTGTCGCAAAAAATGTTCAAAATACCGGGCTTTCTAAAAAGTTATTAAATAAGATTCTTATCAAGGCAAAACTAAGAAAATTTAGCAAAATTTTTGCACTAACTAAATTTGGCACTGATTGGTTTGTAAAAAATGGATTTACTCAAATGAATATTTCCGATCTTCCAATCAAGCGTCAAAAATATTTTAATCACGATCGCAACTCTTCTATCTTTTTCAAGGAAGTAATTTAATGCCAATTAACGAAAGAATTCGCGGCTATTTGCCTGTAGTAATTGACATTGAAACATCTGGATTTAATCATAAAACAGATGCTATGCTGGAAATATGTGCGGTGATCATTGGTATTGATAATGCGGGCAAGCTCTACCCAAAAGAGCCTGAGCATTTTCACATCGAGCCTTTTAAAGGAGCGAATCTTGAGCCTGCAGCACTTAAGTTTAATGGTATTGATGTTGACAACCCACTACGTGGTGCTATAGATGAGAAGTTGGCACTAAGTGCAATGTTTAAGGCCATACGCAACGAGATGAAAACAGAAAAGTGTACACGCTCAATTCTAATTGGACATAATGCTTTTTTTGATCTTGGATTTTTGTATGCAGCTAGTGAACGCTCAAAACTGAAAAATCCCTTTCATCAGTTTTCTACCATTGACACTGTTAGCTTATCAGCGTTGGCTTTCGGAGAGACTGTACTAGCTAAAGCTATTGCCAAAGCAGGTATCGAATTTGACAATGCACAAGCGCACTCTGCTTTATATGACACCATTAAAACAGCTGAGCTATTTTGTCAGATTTTTAATGATTTTGAATTTCACTCACACCAAAAAACTGATTAAACGCTGCGCGCTCTTTCTGCGCTTGATCAATATCCATTAGCTCAAATCTCACTTTTGCATTGGGTTGTTGTTGCGACAATATAGCTAGATCTAATGAAAATACTGTGCCAATTTTAGGATAGCCACCAATGCTTGGTGCATCTTTTAGTAAGATAATTGGCAGACCATCTGTGGCAATTTCAACACTACCATAGCTGATTCCCTCAGAAATCATTTTGTCTCTTTTAATAGCAATAGGTGCACCATTTAGTCGACAACCAGAACGGTCATTGGCGTAACTAATAGTGTAACTCTGACCAAAAAATAACGCTTTTTGTGCATCGTTAAATTCTGAATATTGATAGCTTGGCAATAGTCTTAATATAACTTTCTGATGATAATCAGGTATATATCTAGGCATCATCAAGCGCTCTAGATTTGAGTTTGATGGTGCACATGTGAGCGTCTCATCTTTAGTAATTGCTGTGCCAATATGCTCGCGCAAATTAACTGATTTAGAGCCAAATAGTGCTTGTGTTTGAAAACCACCTTGAACAGCTAAATAGGCACGTATACCATGCTTAGGAACAGACCAGCTTAAACGATCTGTTGGCCAAATTTGCAAATTTCTCCAAATAGGGGCTGACTGATCGTTCACTTTAAAATCAAGATCAGCGCCACAAACACAAATCACCATTTTATCGAGTGCTTCTAATATAACACCGCCAAACGTTATCTCCAGTGCGCTATCGTTATAATGATTATCTAGAAGATGGTTTGCCCAAGCATAGGCTTGCTCATCCATTACTCCAGATTGGCTTAAGCCTTGCTGGGTATGCGTGAGTCGGCCATAATCTTGCACCGTAGTTAAAAAGCCTGGTTTAATTACTTTAAAACTCATATTTGCCCGCCATAACGTATAAATTCATCACGCGTGATTGGATAAAATTCAACCTGATCACCGACTTCAAATTTATCTAAATTATCAGGATTTTTAAGCGATAAATCCACTATTGTTCTACCGATAATATTCCAACCGCCTGAAGAGTCTGTTGGATACACAGCTGTTTGTTGATCGGCAATGCCAACACTACCTGCTGGAATTTTGATTCTTGGCGTTGCTAGGCGAGGCGCTTGAATTTGTTTATCCACTTCACCTAAAAAAGCAAAAACCGGACTAAATCCTATGGCGTAAACTAAATAACTTTGAGAGCTATGAATATGGATAAATTCATCAAGCGTTAGCGCTTGCTCTACCAGCAGTCTTTCCAAATCTAAGCCCACTTCAAACCCGTAATAAACAGGAATATGAATAATATTTGGAAACCGCTCTATTTCGGCTGGATCAAATCTCTCTAATAGGTCACTGATTTTAGACTTAAATACTTGGGCACTTGTTTTGTTCAAATCGTAACGCACTAAAAGAGAGGTGTAGGCAGGTGTTAGACTAACAACAAACTCTGAATACTTATTTTTTAGCTGATTTGAAAAATTTGCGATATTTTTGGGCAGGGCAGGGTCAATTTTATCGCCAAAATAGATAAGTAGTGAATTCTCCCCTGCAAGGATGATTTTATGCATTTTTAATCTGCTTTAAGGCTTCTATAGAGGCAATATTGTCACTATGAAAGCAGATAGTATCAATTTTGAAGCTTTTTTCTAGCAAAAACTGATGATATTGGCTAACAATCTCTTTTGAGCGAGTTAAAACAGCTCCTTTTTCTGCTCGAGCAATCATCTGCATGCCTTGATAGCCACGATCGGCAAATGCTTCGTGTAAAAACAGCCGATTTTCATTATTTTCAAAATTTTTTAAATAATGCTCATAGCCTGCTTGAACAACCAAAGGTAGATTTTGATCAATTTTGCTAATCACTTCACAAATCACCTCTAAAACATGAGGCTTGTGCATCATGTCATGATACAACGCACCATGTGGTTTAACATATTCAAGTCGGACATTCTGCTCAGTGCATAAAGACTGAAAATGGTTAATTTGCTGATAAAGTAAACTAAACAAAGCTTTAGGCGTTAATGTCTGACTAATTCGTCCAAAATTTGGAATATCTGCATAACTAGGATGCACGCCAATCGCGACCTGATTTTTTTGAGCAAGTTGAAGCGTTTTTTGAATACTTTGATCGTCGCCTGCATGTCCGCCACAGGCAATATTAGCCATATCAATAAGTGGCATAATATCTGCATCAGGATTGGGGGCTAAACACTCGCCTAAATCGCAATTTATCATCAACATCAGTGCAAATTATAAAGCAATTAAATTTGTTTATTTTTAAGAATAAAACGTTTTATTTTTAGATAGAAACATCACCATCATAAAACAAAATCATAAAATAAATATAGCAGAATTTATTGACTGCATTAACAGTTGACACAGCAACTTATTTATATAATGAATTAGGTATTATTTTAATCAAAAACGCAAAGTGGTTTGACAAGGGTAAAATTAAATAAATTTACCTACTTAATCCAATTACTCTATGAATCAAATCAAACAAATGTTCGAACTTCAGCAGCAGCTTAACGATGCAACAAATGGCGAAATTTGGACTGAAGGCGCTACAAAAGAAGGACGTCAAATATCTTGGCTTCGTTGTATTTATATGGAGGCAGCTGAAGCGATCGATTCTTTCAATTGGAAGCATTGGAAAGATATAGAGGCCAAGCCTGATTTAGACAATGCCCGAGTTGAATTGGTGGATATTTGGCATTTTCTAATGTCTGAAGCGATTCATTATGGTGATGCAGGGTTTGCTGAAATCTATAACGATATGCAACCTGAGCGAGAGACAGATCCTGAAAAGTTGGTAGAAATTTTAGAAAAAATTGTTGCTGTTTCAGCCAGTGCCAATGTCGATAAATCACAAAACTCCCTATATCAACTGTTTGCCTTGTTTTTTCAGGCCATTGCACATATAGAGATGGATGTACCAGAATTGTATAAGCGTTATCTGGTTAAAAACCAACTAAACACCTTTAGGCAAGACCACGGCTATAAAGATGGCTCTTATGTAAAAATGTGGGGTGGGGTTGAAGACAATGTTGTGGCATTTAATCTGATGGATGAAAACCCCGAGCTTACGCCTGAAGAGCTTTATGAAAAATTAGAAACCGCCTATCCTGCTTAATCTAGGCGGCTTTGAAATCAATATTACAATAGATAGAGGCTGATATTCACAAAAATTCTCGGCATAAAATCAGAAAAAAGGATATTATCAATGTCATCAAATTTGAATGTAAAGCTTACTGAATATAGTCATGGACAAGGCTGTGGGTGCAAAATTTCACCCAAAGTTTTAGACACTATTTTAAAGTCATCTCTAACTGAAATTAATGACCCAAATTTACTAGTTGGCAATGCTTCTCGTGATGATGCAGCTGTGTATGATTTAGGTAATGGTCAAGCGGTAATCAGTACTACAGACTTTTTTATGCCTATTGTAGATGATCCTTTTACTTTCGGGCGTATCGCTGCAACTAATGCTATTAGTGATATTTATGCGATGGGTGGTGCACCACTAATGGCTATTGCGATTTTTGGCTGGCCAATTGATAAGTTAGCACCTGAAGTAGGTCAACAAGTAATTGAGGGCGGGCGTAGCGTTTGTGCGGCAGCCGGGATTTCTTTAGCAGGTGGACATAGTATTGATGCACCAGAGCCTATTTTTGGTCTTGCAGTTACAGGTAAGGTTAGTATTAAACATTTAAAAGAAAACTCTAAGGCGCAAGTAGGTGACAAAATCTATTTAACTAAGCCTTTAGGTATCGGCATCCTAACCACAGCGCAAAAGCAAAAAAAAATTACCCAAGAAGATGAGACTAGAGCTATTGATACGATGTGTAAGCTTAACGATATTGGCTCAAAACTGGCTAAAATTACTGGTGTTAATGCCATTACCGATGTGACTGGGTTTGGCTTGGGTGGTCACCTAATTGAAGTCTGTCAAGGTTCTAAAGTGTCTGCGGTTATTGATTATCAAAAAGTGCCTACATTGGCTAATATCCAGCATTATTTAGCTAACGGCTGTTCTCCAGGTGGCGCTCAAAGAAACTTTGATAGTTATGGACAACACCTAAGCCCAATGAGTACAGAGGTTCAATCTATTATTTGTGACCCTCAAACTAGTGGTGGATTGTTGATCATGGTCAGTGATAAGGCACAAGAAGAGTTTAATCAGTTGATGCTTTCAGCAGGGTTTTCATTAGATGCTATTGGTGAAATTATCGCACCTGAGAAAACCACTGTTAAGATCAATGCCTAATAAAACCCTAACTCAAATTGAAGATTTTTATTCTTTAGTTGTTAACAACACCCCTATGTTTGACACGCGTGCGCCGATTGAATTTGCACAAGGTGCATTTCCGCACACCCATAGCCTGCCTCTTATGAGTGACAAAGAGCGAGAGTTGGTTGGCACTTGCTATAAGAACAAGGGTCAAAACAAGGCTATTGAACTGGGGCATGAGTTAGTTCAAGGACAATCTAAAAAAGCCAAAATTGATGCCTGGATTGACTTTATGCAAAAACATCCTAATGGGGCACTATATTGCTTCCGGGGTGGTTTACGAAGTCAAATTACACAACAATGGATTTATGAAGCCTCAGGCATCGACTATCCGCGTCTAAAAGGTGGCTATAAAGCATTGCGTCGGTATCTTATCGATGAAACTGAGCGAATTATGAATCAAATAACGCCAGTAGTTATTGGCGGACAAACAGGCTGCGGAAAAACTTTATTACTTGAACGCATTCAACAAGCTATTGATCTAGAAGGCTTAGCTAATCACCGAGGTTCAGCGTTTGGTAATACAACCACCGCCCAACCCACTCAAATTGCTTTTGAAAATTCATTAGCCTCTGAACTTATTAAGCAGCAAAATTGCGCACACTTAATGTTTGAAGATGAGGGGGCGAACGTTGGTACTGTACATATTCCTGATTGCGTTAAAAACAAAACATCTCAAGCAGATTTAATTCTGCTTGATGCGACCACTGATGAACGAATTAAAGTTAGCATGGATGCTTATGTTGTCGATATGCATCAAAACTTTATGGCTCAAGACTCACAAAACGGCTTTAATAATTTTGCCAATTACTGGCTAAGAAGTCTTGAAAAAATTCAAAAAAGACTAGGGCTTGAGCGTTATAAAATAATGAAAAGTCAAGTAGAGCTTGCGCTAAAAACCCATCAAAATACCAGCGCTTTTGACGGATTTTTGCCTATTGTTGAATCTCTTTTAGTCGATTATTACGACCCGATGTACAACTATCAAATTCAAAAAAAAATAGATCGGGTTGTCTTTAAAGGTAGTGATTCAGACGTAATTGAATATTTAAACAGCTTATCAATTTCTTGAGCCAATCTTAATATCCGTAATCGGCTTAGATTGGCAGGCTAAAATTTCCCCTTGAGACAAAGGAACTAAACAATCTTGGTGCAAAACATCGCCCTGTAGCAATAATAACACGCAAGAGCCGCAATGCCCTTGCCGACAAGAATGATTAAGCAATACGTTATGCTCTTCAAGCTCTGTTAGGATCGATTGCTCACCATACACATAAAGTGACTCGGTCTTACCATTGATATTATCAACATCAATTTTAAACATGGGTATTAATCAAGCTTGAAATCACCAAAATCTGCATCACTATCATCAAGCGTATTATCAATAGCACTTACTAAATAAGAGGTAATTTCTGTTTCTTGTGGCGCTACCTGAACATTATCAGAATCAAGCCAATGATTAATCCATGGCAATGGGTTACTACGCTCTTCAAATAAAGGCTTAAGACCAATAGCATTCATGCGTATATTAGTAACATATTCCAAATATTGCTTTAAAATTTCAGCATTTAGACCAATCATTGAGCCATCTCTAAATAAATATTCAGCCCAGTTTTTTTCCTGCTCACAAGCTTCTTTAAACATATTAATCACTTCGGATTCACATTCAGCAGCAATCGCTGTCATTTCAGGATCATCTTTACCATCTCGAATGAGATTAATCATGTGCTGAGTACCCGTTAGATGCAGCGCCTCATCGCGAGCAATCATCTTAATAATTTTGGCATTACCCTCCATCACCTTACGCTCTGCAAAAGCGAATGAACAAGCGAAAGAAACATAAAAACGCACTGCCTCTAAAATATTAACCGACATAATAGTTAAATATAGCTTACGTTTCAAGCATTTAAGATCAATGGTAGTTTTGTCGCCGTTTAAATCATGTGTGCCTTCGCCATGCAAAAGATATGCTTGCGAGCATTTAATCAGCTCATCATAATGCTTAGAGACACTCTCAGCACGCTCAATAATTTGCTCAGTTTTCATAATATCATCAAATACAGCTCCGGGCTCATTAACAATAGCACGAATAATATGTGTATATGATCGTGAGTGGATTGTCTCAGAGAAGCTCCAAGTTTCAATCCAATTTTCTAATTCTGGCAAGGAAACAATAGGTAGAAAAGCAATATTAGGACTACGACCTTGTACAGAATCTAGCAAAATTTGATACTGGAGATTAGATAGAAAAATGTGCTTTTCGTTAGGCAAAAGTTTGGCAAAATCCATTTTATCCTTAGAAACGTCAATCTCTTCAGGGCGCCAAAAAAAAGATAGTTGCTTTTCAGTCAACTTTTCAAACATTTCAAATTTTTGCTTATCAAAGCGTGCCACATTAACCGCATCCCCAAAAAACATAGGCTGAGCCATGGTGTTGACAACTTTTTTACTAAAAATACTATAGGACATAATTAACTCCTTTAAAGTTTACAAACGCCATCAGCGCAGGCATTATCATCTTCTTTTTCAAGCATATTATCTCCACCGCCATCACGAGTCGTGTGATAATAAAGCGTCTTGATACCATATTTATAAGCCTTTAAAAGATCCATTAGAAACAGCTTCATAGGCACACGATTCGCTTCAAATTGAGAAGGGTCATAATGCGTATTGGTACTAATTGACTGATCAACAAATTTCTGCATAATGGCGCACAGCTGAAGATAGCCTTCATTATCTTTAATATCCCACAACAGCTCATACTTATCTTTTAGCGTTTCGTAGTCGGGCACAATTTGCTTAAGAATGCCGTCTTTAGACTGTTTAACTGATACAAAGCCTCGTGGCGGCTCAATACCATTGGTTGAGTTAGAAATTTGTGAAGAGCTTTCACATGGCATTAATGCGGTTAGTGTTGAGTTGCGTAAACCTGTGGCCATAATATCACTGCGCAACTGATCCCAATCTAGCTTGAGCTCACAACCACAAAAAGTATCTATATTTTTCTTGTAAGTATCAGTTGGCATAATGCCTTGTGCATAATGCGTCTCATTAAAAGATGGGCATGCGCCTTTTTCAACCGCTAGAATATTAGAAGCTTTAAGAGCGTAATATTGCAAAGCTTCAAAAGTATTATGAATTAATTCATTGCCCGAGCCGTCCGAATACTTGGCATTATTTTTAGCTAAATAATATGCCAAATTAGTAACACCAATACCCAGTGTGCGGCGATTCATACTAGCAATCCTTGCTGCCTTAAGTGGATAATCTTGATAGTCAAGCAAAGAGTCTAGTGCACGCACAATAATATCCGTAACATCTTCTAGCTCATCAAGCGATTCTAGAGCGCCCAAATTAACCGCTGACAGTGTGCACAGCGCCACTTCACCTTTTTCATCTTGAACCGAATGTAGCGGTTTAGTTGGCAAGGTGATCTCCATACAAAGATTAGATTGACGTACAGGCGCCACTTTTGGATCAAAAGCGCCATGGGTATTGCAATGATCAACATTTTGTAAATAAATACGCCCTGTATTAGCACGCTCTTGCATAAACTTAGAAAATAAATCCCTGGCTTTAATCGTCTCTTTACGAATAGAGTCATCTTGCTCGTAAGCTTCATACAAACGCTTGAATTCATCTTGATCCTCAAAAAAACTATCATATAAACCAGGTGCATCATTCGGAGAAAATAAAGTAATATTTCCGTCTGCTAAAAAACGCTGGTACATTAACCCATTAAATTGCACCCCATAATCCAAGTGACGAATTCTGTTTTCATCTGTTCCCGTATTGTTTTTTAATACTAATAGACTTTCAACTTCTAAATGCCACAAGGGATAGAATAGGGTAGCAGCACCACCACGAACACCACCTTGAGAGCAAGATTTTACGGCTGTATGGAAATGCTTATAAAAAGGAATACAGCCCGTATGTGTTGCCTCACCATTACGAATAGGGCTTCCAATTGCTCGAATTCTGCCTGCATTAACACCAATACCCGCTCTTTGCGACACGTATTTAACAATTGCACCAGCTGTTGCACTAATTGAATCAAGATCATCATCTGCTTCAATTAAAACGCACGATGAAAATTGGCGTGTTGGTGTTCGAACACCCGCCATAATAGGAGTAGGCAGGGATATTTTAAAGTTAGAAACACCATCATAAAAACGTTTAACAATTGACATGCGAGCTTGCGCTTCGTATTCTTGAAATAAGCACATACCCACAAGCATATAGAGTTGTTGTGGGGATTCATGAATATCACCTGTCACCCGGTTTTGAACCAAGTACTTGCCCTCAAGTTGCTTGACTGCAGCATACGAAAATTTCATATCACGCCAATGATCCATATACCCATCCAACTCTTCAATCTCAGTTTGAGTGTATTTATTCAAAATATCCTGATCATAAATACCCAAATCAGTAAACTTTTTAATATGGCTAAAAAGAGCAGGGGGTGTGAAAGATTTAAAAGCTTTTTTACGCAAATGAAAAATTGCCAATCTGGCAGCTAAATATTGATAATCTGGAACCTCTATTGAGATTAAATCAGCCGCTGACTTAATAATAGTTTCATGAATATCTTCGGTCTTAATTCCATCAAAAAAAGCCAGTTGCGCATTGATCTCAACCTGACTCACACTAACGCCTTTGAGATCTTGCGAAGCCCAATGCACAACTCGATGGATTTTCTCCATGTCGATCAACTCCTGTTGACCGTTGCGCTTAGTGACTTTAATATTTTGATTCATTTGCTCCCCCGAGTATTAAACACTACATATAGTGTTTGTAAAAGATAATTGCAACTAAATATAGTGTATTTCAGGTTTTTTTGCAAGTGGTAAAAATAGCAATAATTAGCCTAAATTGCTAAACATATTGATATCAAAGGGATTGAGAGAGTAAAAAAAATTAAATTATTTTTGTCTGTTTAATTAAAAAAATAACGCCATTTTATAGGGTCATAATATTATCTTTTTATAATAAAAAGACCAAACCTTAGTGTAGCAATACTAATCAAAATTATTGCACTAAATTTCAACAAAAAAGTATTTTTTTTGTTGAAAAAACTAAATTGGTGAGGCGATTAATTGTGTGTCATTAAGACCATTTTCAAGCAAAAATTCACCCAAATAAATCAAAACTTCGGCTGGGGCAGAAATATAAACCTCTGATTGATTAACAACATTATGATCTAAAGAGTCATAAATTTTTTTAGCTACCTTATGGCAGTCATTATGACTATTACGATCAAATTCACAAGCAATCGACTGATAATGATAATCATCCATAACAGCATGCCACGACTGAGCATGATTATCAAAGTAAGGGGTTGATTCATTCTCAGGATAGGCCCAATAAAAATAAATAGAGTTAGGCATTTCCAATGAAAAAGCATGTTCGACCAAGCTTCTAATAGGGGCAAACCCTCCATCCCATGCAATAAAAACCATTGGCCTAACTGACAGCTCCTTAAGAACAAAAACACCTTTTGGGCCAGTCAGATTAATACTATCCTTAACCTTTGTTGCTTGAGTGAAAATCAACTGAGAAAACTTATCTTTATTAATGTTTCTAATGTGGAATTCAAGCTCCATACCATGACAAGGACATGAAGCAATAGGGTAGCGGGCAGCAGAGTTTTTAAAACTCAACTCAACATCTTGACCTGCCATAAACTGCAAAGTCTTAGAACGTGGCGTTCTTAAGCGCACAATTGCCATATTATCATTAACAAATTCAATCTTTTTAATTTTTGTTTGGATCTGCTGAAGTGGAATTGAGCGCACATCGCCAATCAAATTTAAATCAAGCTCAAGATTTGACCTGGGCGCATGACAACACATCAAGAATTCCTGATTATCAATCTCCTCAGCTTTAAGACTGTAATCATGGTGCTTTATTTTTTCAATATCACCTTTAACAAGCCTGGCCCTACAAACTCCACAAGTGCCATTGCTACATTCATAACGCATCGACAAACCATAACGAAGACCTGCCTCAAGAATCGAGTCTGAATTACTAGATTCAAAAGATTTATCACTATTCTGAAGTTTAATTTGAAAAATATCTGATTGCTTCATTGTATTAAATAGGGTGTGTCTATTTATTGTAAAAATATTAGAGAAATTCGTATAATTTAACATAATATAAATTATACGAATTTAAATTAATTAACCAAATGTCAATTTTTATTTCTTTTTCACCAAATTAATATTGATAAAATTACGCACAAATTCGGGATTTTGTGCCGAATGAAAGCGATCTACTTCCTTGCCATTTACAAAAGCAATTACAGTTGGAAATCCTCGAACACCATAACGTCCTGCAATTTTCATATTCTCGTCTTCGGCTTCAATTTTTGTAAGTAAAAACTCACTTTCGTCATATTCTAAAGATACAGAGTTAATAATTGGCTCCAAGATATTACATGGTCCACACCATTGAGCCGAAATATCTAATATTACAAGTCGATGATGCGACTCATCAAGCACAAGCGATTCAAAAGTATCGATATCAACTTCTAGAGCAGCCATATAATTAATGACGCCTAATTGTATTCAAATCAAAGTGGCGGCGCTTACTTCTACTATAGATAAAAAAGAATGCGAATGATAATATCATTAAGAAAACAACACCTAAATATATCCAATTATTCTTGAAGCTAAACATAAAAGAGGCTGTTGGGCTTGAATTTGGTGTAGATTTTTTAGTATCAGATGTCGATAAATTTTTTGAAAATTCTTTCATACCAGAAGAATTAGCTGTTTCTGGCTGCTTATCCTTTAGAAGCTTAATAGTGTCATTAAGCTTGGCAATTGTAGATTGTAAGCTTAAATTTTTATCATTTAAAAGTGCATTGCTTTGAGTAAGCTTTGCCAATTTGGTATTAAGTTGTTCTAACGCTTGATGATTTAATGACGCTTGAGTAGATTTTTTTTCAGATAAAGCGGGCTCTGAGCTAGTTACACTGTCGGATAAAATCCAACCAGTTATATCATCCAGAGTAACTAAAGACCAGCCGGAATAATGCATAGTCAAACGTTGCAATTGCTGATTTTTACCGACAATCCTAATAATGTTTTCGTCATTTATAGAGATTCTATCTGATCGAATAATCCCTTGGTCACTAACAACAAAAACAAAGGAGTTGGCTAACAGACTAAAACTTAACAACAACGAGAAAATAAAGAAAAAAACCTTATTCATATTTAAAGCTCAAGCGAACAACAAAAAACAATTCATAGTATAGCCGAAAACATGAAAAAACATGAAAAAACACAAGAAAAAATAATAATTTAATTAAAAATCAATAGGTTATGATTAAATCTAAATATTTGTTATATTTTGACGTTTTGATGCTTACTTAAACCCAAACATCACTTTTACAAAATAATAGCTTAAATCTAAAATTTAAGAGTAATTATTAAAAAATAAGGAAATAACAGGTTTTTATCGTTTTTTTTATTTAACTTGTGCCACACTAGATGGTTTTAGCGCGTGCGAATTTACTAGTTAGTCTATATTTTTGCTTTGGACTTTTTGGCTTATCTGGGATAGTTCGTTCAAAAAAATGACA
>JAHZKM010000016.1 GCA_022600395.1 Pseudomonadota bacterium
AAAGGTGTATGGATCATCCACAATTGGCATAAAAAAATCTGTGGTAGATATGACCGCTTCACCATTGCCTAAATCGTACACAGCCGCATCATCACGTGAAGCATTGCCAACTAATAAATTTGGATCTTTAAATTCATCCAATGATGACTCTAAAATTGTATCTAAAACTTTGGGTGAAATCTTGCAGCCACAGCCTTGACCATGGCTGTATTCAGTTAGTTTTATCTTGGGATTTAATGACATTAATAATATCCTTTTTTCTAATTTTATATTGGGCGTTTTTATAAATATTCGCCTCTAACTGTTGCAAAATAATACTCAATTCAGTCAGATTTAGTGGTAATAATAAATCAAATAATGCCTTATCATTTCGAGCGAGTTTAATTTGACGAATTAAGTTTTGGTTTCTAGCTGGTGAATGGTTTTTATAGATAGACAACAACCAGCCAAACAACATGCCAATAACAACTCCTGCTAACAGGTAGTTATATTTTAAATTGTTCATCATTAGATTACCGTTAGATTTTGCTGTGATGGGTTGATTGTTGATCTTTTTATTAGCAATTGGCTTTGCCCCGATAACGCTAATGTCAATAGGTTCGGTGGTAAGTGTTTTTTTAGTGTTGCTGCGCTTGTCAAAATAGTCAAGCTTAAGACTTGGAATAGTGAAATCTTGAGCACCAACAATGGCAAATTTTTGTTGCCATTGATTGTAAGTAAATTCCGCTTCGTTGCTGTAAATAGTAGCATTATCAATGGCCAATTCAAAAGGCGGAATATCCTCAAAATTAGCAGATCCTTGGATATTAACAACTAGATTAACCGCTTGACCCTGTTTAACAGTTGCGCTATCAATACTGCTGTTTATGTTTAAATCTCCAATAATTGTTAAATCATCAGGCAAAGGCTTAACAGTTAGAGTTAGCGAATTAGAGTGTATTTTTTTAAGTTTACCTGCTTGATTTACAGGGGCAAAATTACTAAAAATACTATTGCGCTGCTGCCCAATGCTGACTACCACGGAAGGTAGTTTAAATTGACCAAAGTTGTTAGCGATCACCCGATAATTAATGGTATGAATGTTGTAGCTTTCATCTGACGATTGAGTGGATTTATTTGTTTTGATAAATGTCAAACCTTTGATTTCTGGCAGGATGATACTGGCTTGTTGGTTGGAAGTTATTGATTTTTTTTCTTTAAAGATGATCTCAAGTATGGCCTCATCACCCAAATAAAATTCTTGCGGGCTAGCTTTGATACTTAGTAAATAATCATCACCCATCTGGGCTAAGGTTGGCTGCGTCAGTGCAACTGTTAATGGTTGGGTTGCTTGTTTGTCGTCATCAACCAAAATAAAATAGCTAGGAATTGTTATTGTACTCGTAGGCTTGATAACAAATGACTTGCTGCTTTGTCTGGAGCGCTGATTATTAACAATTTGGATCTTTTGTGAGCTACTGGTATAGAGTACAGGGTGGCCATCAATTTGCTGAATATTAGGAAAAATAACATTATTGCCGTTAGCACTTAATGTCAAAACAACTTCATCACCTGGGTAAAACCAAGATTGGTTGACGCTGGCTTTACTAATAGCCAGTGCGGGAATGCTGAGTAATAGTAAACAGCTACCAAGGATTTTGTTCATGATTGTCTGTTGGTTGGTTTAGTGGAATCATTAGTGTTCTTAGTTTTTTGTTTAGTGCTTTTTCCCATCGTTGCTGTTTGATGGTACTTAGCTTTTGTTTTTGCTGTTGTTTATTGTTAGATTTACCTTTCTTTGGTTTTTTTTGAGGCGACTTTTCTTTCTTGTTATTTTTTTTGTCTTTACTTTTTTTTGATTTTTTTCTTTTTTGTTTTTTGAGTAATGCTAGATTAAATTCAGCATCTTTATCTTTGCGTATTTTTAATGCCGCCTCGTAACTTTCAATCGCCTCATTGATTTTGCCTGATTTAGCAAACGCATTGCCTGAATTATACAAACGATCAAAATCTAATGACTTATGTTTGATGAGTTGATACTTATCTAGGGATTGTTGATACAAGCCTTGTTTGTATAAGCTGTTGGCCTGATTGAGTCGTGCAAAATCATTATCAACGGTGGCGAATTTTTCACCAGCAAGTTTAAAGTTTTTTTGTTCGTAGGCTGCATTTGCTTGATAAATATTAAGAAAATCAAGCAAGCCAGCTTGAGCATTAATAGACAATAGCAATAAAAAAATAAGCTTCATGATTTTTTCGGCAGGGAGAAAAATGCCATGAATAACAACAGCAGTGCCAATATCAGCGGATAGTAAAACAGCTGACGTTTTTGGATAATGGTAGTATTTTTTTGACTTGAAAGGGTTTTAAATTTGTTGATAAAGTTTGATAAATCATCATTATTCAATGAGAATTTTAAATAATTGCCATTAGTCTTTTCACTCAATTGTTTAATGGCTAGATTTTCTTTTACAATGACCAAATTGCCATTGATATCTTCCAAGATGCCCGTCTGAGTATGAATGCTACTACCCTGTTGGGTTGATACGTCATAAATAAACACTTGAATATCATGCTCAATGGCAAAGTCAATTTCATTGCTGAAATCCTCACCTTCACCCCCATCTGTCAATATTAGTAGTTGCTTGGCTGAGTTTGCATCAAATAAGCCGTTGGCTGATTTTAAAATGCTACCAATACTAGTACCTGTTAGGCTAATGCTGTCTAATCGTAGATTTTTAATGAGAAATTTTAAACTTGACAGATCATCTGTTAACGGTGAAATTAAGAATGACTGATTGGCAAATCCCAAGATGGCAAGACGAGAATCAAGCACCTTGTCTAAATTGGTTAGCAGTTTATTTTTTGCAAATTCAAACCGATTGGGGTAGATGTCATTAGCCAGCATGGACTTGGACATATCTATGGCTACAACAATATCACTTAAATGTTTATTAAGCTTGATTTCTCCCTCTTTAAGGGTGGGTTGACTTAATGCTAATAATAGCAGCATTAAGCTTATTAACAGTAGCTTAAGTCGTGTTTTGGTGCTGGTTTTATGATGATTTAAGCTAATTTTTTCCAGCACTTCGGCAGAAAAAAGATCTTCAATGTGGCTACCCTTGCTATGGATAAAAAACCAAAGCATAGCGGTTGGTATTAGCAGGTATAGCGGTATTATTTGTTCAAAATCCATGTGTTTTTCCGCCAGAAATAAATCAATAATAATAACAATGCTAAACCAATTGGATATTGAAAGTAATAGGTTTTTTTCTCATATTTATTGAGATTAATATCACTTTTTTCAAGCTGGTTGATTTGCTGGTAGATTGCCTCAATAGTCTGTTTATTGTTTGCTGTAAAAAACTTTGCTTGTGTGCTTTGAGCAATGTAATTTAATACTTCGCCATTGTAATCTCTTGGGTCACCAACGGCGACCGTATAAACCTTGATTTGATTTTCTTTGGCGCGTTCAATCGCCATTTCTAAAGGGACACTGTCTGTGTTGTCTCGCCCATCAGTGAGTAAAATAGCAATTCGTTCTTTTGACTTAGAATTGTTAAACAGTTTAGCGCTTAAAAATAGCGCTTCATATAAGGCGGTTTTGCGCTTTCCAGCGACACCTATGTCGATATTGTTAAGCATTTTAATCACGCTTTTTTTATCATAAGTGAGTGGCACAACAGTGTAGGCAAAATCAGCAAACACGCTTAATGCTAATTTGTCAGTAGTGCGCTTGGCAATAAAATCAGCAATAATTTCTTTAACAATGGTAAATTTGTTATGACTGGTCATTGAACCCGAGGCATCCAAAATAATGGATATTTCATGACCTTGAGTATTGTCTAATATAATTTGTTCGGTTTTAATTGGACTAGCAAGACCAATGATGATAAAGCTAAGAATGGATAGTCTTAAGCTATTAAGCAGTAGTTGCTTGGATCTGGCCAAGCTACTCACTAGAGCGACATTTGGAAAATAAATAGCGCGTTTTTTCTCTTTGCACAAAAACAGGCAGGCTACACTAAGCAAGATAATCAACAATACATAGGGGTATTCAAAACTAAACATGAGTAAATGCCTTAATTTTTTGCACCAGAGCTGGGTCAAGTTCAGCCACCTGTTTTTTGTATTTATACTGGGCTAATTCATGGTTAATTTGATTAAGCTGATTGATGTTATCTATATTAGATACAACGTGCGCATAACGCTTAAACGTATAAGCAGTTTCCTTGCTATTAGAAAAATCAAGGTTGTGTAATTTCTCTAAAGCTACTGAGATGCGTTTATTTTGTGTTGATTTAAAAAACTTCCAATAGCTAAAGCCAATAATTAATAGCAATGCTAGTATTAAACTGGCAGTAATAAACAGTGAGCCATCCTCAATATCAACTAATGGTTTAATGTCTTTTAAGTCTTTCATTAATGTAGCAACTGACTGAGCTTTATAAAGGCGTCATCATGCGTATAAAGTTTGCCAATATTCATGCCATGTTTCATACACTGATCAATAAGCTGATCATCAAGTTTCTGCAGTTTTTGGTTAAATTTCAAGGCTAATTGTTTATTCATGTTAGCCTCAATGCTAACGTTATCTGAGGCATTTACCAAATCTAACTCTGCTGCAAACCTAGGGTTTTCCTCAAGTTTGTCACGAACCATTAACGCGTTAGCTTGATGTTTATGAGCAATGCGAGAAAAATCAAACTGCTGATAAAAATCTCCAATAATAAATACCATTGATTTTGCTTGCTGCAATAAGTAATCATCCAATGATTTAAAATTAGATTGAATGGTTAGCAAATCCCAAGTGAGTATTTTTTCAATCATATTTAGCACATCGCCAGTGTGTTTAAGCTGAAATTCGTATTGTTGTTTTTGATTAAAAAAAACTAATTTTGTTTGATTGTGTTGGCGTATAGAGGAGCAGCCTAGTAAGGCAATTATTTCAGCAATCAGTTCGCTTTTTAATCGCCGAGAGCCAAAATGCAGACTACCAGAAAGCATGATGCAGATCACCACGTTAATTTGTTTATTTTCGTTAAAAATATTGGTTTGCAATTCACCAGTTTTGCCACTGGCACTAAAGTTTATTTTACGAATGTCATCGCCTGCTTCATAAGGGCGAATTTCACAGAAATCTAGGCCATCACCGCGTATTTTGGATAACGCTCCTGCTGATTTATTGGTAAAAACACATTTTTTAGCACGCAGTAGAATCTCTTGAGCTAACATAATGGCAAGTTAAGGCGTGTTGATTGCCTTGAGTATTTTCTGGATAATTGATTGCGCATCAACCCCTTGAGCTTGTGCCTGATAGCTAAGCACAATTCGATGTTGCAATACTTCGGTTACCACACTGGCAATATCAAGCGGGGTGACAAAATCATTACCGCGTATAAGCGCCTTGGCACAGCTGGCTTTAAATAAATCAATACTGGCTCTTGGACTGGCACCAAACTCAATCAGTTCTTTAATATCAGATAAACCGTAGTTTTCTGGATAGCGCGTTGCAAACACAATTTCAATAATGTATTGCTTAACGGCCTCGTCCATATGCACTTGTTTAAATGCCAAACGTAGCTCGTTGATATTTTCAATATTGGCTACTTGATTAACCGTTTCAAATCCTTTAACTGCCACTCGGTTAACAACCTCTAGCTCTTCTTCTGGTGTATTGTAGTCCAGGGTTGTTTTGAGCATAAAACGATCAAGCTGGGCTTCAGGCAACTGATAAGTACCCTCTTGTTCAACAGGATTTTGTGTGGCCATCACTAAAAACGGCTCATCAATTTTAAAGCTCTCATTGGCAATGGTCACTTGCTTTTCAGCCATAACTTCTAGTAGTGCCGATTGCACTTTAGCAGGCGAACGGTTAATCTCATCAGCCAGTAATAAATTAGTAAAAATTGGTCCTTGCTTAATACTAAATTCGCCACTTTTTGGATTGTATATTTGTGAACCTGTTAAATCACTGGGTAACAAATCAGGGGTAAACTGTATGCGCTTAAAGTCAATGCCTAGCGCTTTTGCCAGTGTGTTGATTGCTGTAGTTTTTGCCAGTCCTGGCACACTTTCTACCAAGATATGTCCGCCAGTAATTAGCCCGATTAATAAATTATCAACCAAGTTTTCTTGACCGATAATAACTTTTTGAATCTCAGATTTTATAGCTTCGATCATGATAGACATCTGAAGTTACTTAGCTGGGTAAGCTGATTCTAGTTGCTCGTAAAGTTGTTCGGGCGTTAATTCTGGATTATCATCCATGATCTTAAAAGCGATTACGTTATCTTCAACGTCGCCCCACATCTTCACATAAGAGCCATCTTTGTAGCC
>JAHZKM010000017.1 GCA_022600395.1 Pseudomonadota bacterium
GATGGATGAGTCGCCGAGGTGATGGGCAATTTCCACTTGGGGGAATGTAATAATTTCATACCCCTTAGCTCGGGCTCTTAAGCACCACTCGATATCGACAAAATCAATAAAGAGCTCTTCGCGCATGAGACCCAAGTCATCCAAAACATTTTATCAAGGCTTGTTGGATAATTTCTCCAAAACTACATACTGATTATTTCTAAAAGCAACCGTTAAACAATTAAATTTTTTAAGCTCATATTTCGCAGTATCTAAAATTAAAACATCTTCAAATAATGTTCTTTCCTTAAAGTCTCTACCTGAGACCCATTTATCATTTAAAGCTTTAAACGTATAATACATTTCGTTTTTTCCTACGTTACCATCAATTTTCGATAATCTACTTTCTTGGTTAGTTATGTTAAAAATACTTACTAATACAAGGATCTTTGTGTCAAAACCACCTGCTAATACTGTTCTTTTTTTAATGGGTCCTACTGCCTCAGGTAAAACAGATCTTGCAATTGATATTAGCCAAAAAATTAAATCTAGGCTTATTAGTGTTGATTCTGCTCTAATCTACAAAGGTATGGATATTGGCACTGCTAAACCTGATTCCAAAACACTGGCTGCTTATCCTCATTATCTGATTAACATCTGCAAACCGAGTGATGCTTACTCGGCTCAAGATTTTATCACGGATGCTAAATCGCAAATTCAGCTAGCCTTTGATCATGAAGAGTTACCCATCTTAGTGGGCGGCACTTCATTTTACTTTAATGCTTTAGAGCATGGCTTGTCTGAGTTACCAGAATCAACGCCCGCATCAAGAGAAAAATACAACCAATTACTCAAGGAAAAGGGAGTGGAGGCTTTGCACCAAGATTTGCAGAAAATTGACCCTGTGGCTGCCATTAGAATTCACGCCCATGATGCACAGCGCATTACCCGAGCTTTAGAAGTCTTTGATATTAGTGGCCAAACATTGACACACCTACAAGGTAATAAACAAGGCGGTCTTAATTATCCTATTAAAAAGATCATTCTAATGCCTGATCGATCTGAACTTCACCAGCGTATTCAAACTCGATTTCATTTGATGATGGAGCAAGGGTTTATAGATGAAGTAAAAACCCTAAAATCTAACCCTAAACTCCATCAAGATCTACCGTCGATTCGCTGTGTTGGTTATCGACAAGCTTGGCAGTTTTTAAATAATGAAATAGATGAGGCTGAAATGATTGAAAGATCTATTATTGCTACGCGACAGCTATGCAAACGTCAGAGCACTTGGCTAAAAAATGAAACACAAGGCTTACTACTTAAAACAGCTGACCTTAATCAAGCGATTAATTTTATCCAGCAATAGCCTGCTTAAATTCGCGACCCCGATGCTCAAAATTATCAAACATATCAAAACTTGCACATCCTGGTGATAACAGTACAACACCATTATTGATCATGTCTTTTGCTAAAGACACTGCCTCATCCATATCTTGAGCATGGAGTGTTTTTGCAGTATGAATACTACGATCGAAATCCATCGCACTTTGGCCAATTAATACAACACCGAATACATCTCGATCGATAAGCTCAAAAAACTCAGCATAACTTTCTTCTTTAGCTATCCCTCCTGCAATTAAAACAATATTTTCATGCTTGCTAATGAGTGAATTAAGTGCTGTTATGCTGGCAAAGGAATTAGTCGCTTTTGAATCATTGTAAAATACAATACCTTGCTGCTCTGTTACCCATTCTAATCTATGCTCAAGCCCTTTAAAGTTCTTGACGCAATCAATCATTGTATTAATATCTATACCAATTTGATCGCCTAATGCAAATGCTGCTAGAATATTGACCACATTGTGCTCACCAATTAACTGCATCTCATCAACACCCATTAACACATCATCGCCCTTTAAGAAGTAACAACTACCATGGCAAGTAACTGTTCCAAAATCCTGTTCATTTTTTGGCATATTAACACCAAAATGAATAGCTGTAGTTGATTGAGGAACTAGTGGCTCATCGATATTAATAATTAACTGGTGACAATATTTATACAAGCTAAGCTTTGAACTTACATAATGATCAAAACTATCGTATCGATCTAAATGGTCAGGAGTGATATTAAGCACCACGCCGGTTAATAAATCTAAGTTATTACTATAATCGAGTTGATAGCTTGACAATTCCAATACATAAAACGCAACTTCATCATCTAGACACTCCAAGGCAGGTATGCCGATATTACCACCAACAGCCACTTTTTGACCACTAGCACTAATCATCTCTCCTAAAAGCTGAGTGACTGTTGATTTTCCATTAGAGCCAGTAATACCAATAATTGGTGCTTGCGCATATCGAGAGAATAATTCAATATCACTGACAACATCAATGCCTTGTTCCAATGCCCATACTACAATCGCTTCGCTTTGAGCAATACCTGGTGAAATAAAAATTTCATCAACACCTTGAAGTATAGATTTTTCCCAACCTCCTAAAGTCAGATCTACTGTTGGAAACTCAGATAAAAACCCGGACAATAATGGGGGGTTTTTCCTGGAATCGGCAGCTTTAAAAGCAATTTTTTGTTGCTGCAAAAAGCTTGCAATGGAAAAACCGGTCACTCCTAATCCTAAAACTAGTTTCATGTTATTGCTTTGTTTTCAGTATAAAATAAGATTATTTTACACACTAAATGTCAAGGAATAAATTATGAATACATTTTCAACCACAACCATTAGTAACATTAAAGTAAAAAATAAAGTTTTGTCAGATACGATGAGACTACTTTCTTACACATTAATTTTTGGCGGTTTAGCCTCTTGGTTTTCAGTAGCTTCAGGTGCCGGGTTCGGTTCAGCTATAGTTAGCTCTATTGTTGCCATTGCTGTTATTTGGTTTGTTTTGCCTAAAACTCAAAATAGTAACAAAGGTATTTTGACAGCTTTTGCTATTGCTGGCCTATTAGGCTATTCAATTGGTCCAATGCTAACACACTACTTAGCAATGCCTAATGGTGCAGATTTAGTTATTCAGGCACTTACAGGAACAGGTGTTGCATTTTTTGCAATTAGTTTTTATGCTCAAAATACCACGAAAGATTTTAGCTTTTTAAATGGCATGATCTTTTTTGCTATGGTAGGCGTTATTATCCTATCTTTGTTAAATTTCTTTTTTCTTGAATCTACGGCGTTTAGCCTGTTAATGTCATTTGCAGTAGTGATGATTATGGGTGCATTCATGTTAAGTCAAATGTCTGCCATTATTAACGGTGGTGAAACTAACTACATTGCTGCAACCGTTGGTCTTTACTTGGCGCTTCATAATATGTTTACCAGCTTATTACACTTGTTAGGTGCTTTCTCTAACAACGATTAATACCTGAACAAACATCATTTAACATGATTGATAGTGAGGGGTATCGTGCCAATGTTGGTATTCTTATCACCAATGATAAAAATCAAGTTTTACTAGCTAAACGCTATAAACAAGATTCTTGGCAACTGCCACAAGGTGGTATTGATCAAGGCGAGAGTGATGTTGAAGCTCTACTTCGCGAACTTAATGAAGAAGTTGGATTAGAATCTAAACATGTAAGTGTTATTGCTAAAACGCCAAAATGGCTTCGTTACGATCTACCTGATTGTCATGTTAGGCGCTCTCAAAAGCCTCTTTGCGTTGGTCAAAAACAAGTTTGGTTTCTACTGCGCCTGATCGCTAGTGAGGACAATATCAAACTAGATACACATTCCGATATTGAATTTGATGAATGGGCTTGGGTAGATTATTGGCATCCTATTGAAAAAGTTATTGACTTTAAAAAACCAATTTATGAAGACATGCTAAAGGCGCTCGCACCTGTATTATTTGACAATCAACATACTGTGCCTGCACATTATTCACGTCCACTGAAGTGTTCAGCCATAATTCTCGATAAAACCAAATAAAATACCCGTCTTAATACCTTTATACATCAATATCCAATTGGTATAATTCCTCTCTTATTAAACATTTTGAAAAAGGATTTAGTAGCGTGAATATTGGAATTTTAGGATTGGGTACTGTTGGTGGCGGTGTTGTCAATGTTTTAGGCAAAAATGAAAATGAAATCTTTGCCCGCACAGGTGAACAAATTAACATTACTCATGGCGCAGTTAAAAGTATTTCCGAGCCTAGAATTTGCGCAGATGGCAATATAAAAATCACAGAAGACGCTTTTGAAATTGTTAATAATCCAGAAATAGATGTTGTGTTAGAGCTTATTGGTGGAACGACCATTGCTAAAGAATTAGTCATGGCAGCAATCAACAATAACAAACACGTTATTACTGCAAATAAAGCCTTAATTGCCACTCATGGCAATGAATTGCTAGCACTCGCTAAAGAGAAAAAAGTACATTTATTGTTTGAAGCGGCTGTTGCAGGTGGCATTCCTATCCTTAAGAGTTTGGAGCAAGGTCTAAGCGCTAATAAAATTGAACTAGTTGCAGGTATTATCAACGGTACTGGTAATTTTATCTTGACTGAAATGCGCGACAAAGGCAGAGATTTTGCTGATGTACTAAAGGAAGCTCAAGATTTAGGCTATGCTGAGGCGGATCCAACTTTTGATGTAGAAGGTATTGACGCCGCTCATAAGCTTGCTATTTTAGCTTCGATTGCATTTGGCTGTGAATTACAAATGGATAAAGTATCTACTGAGGGCATTAGCCAAATTAGCGGTGAAGACGTTGCATTTGCAAGTGAGCTTAATTATTCGATCAAACACCTAGGAATTGCCAAAAAAGTTAATGGCGAATTGCAAATGCGTGTTCACCCAACCTTGATTCCAAAAACTCAACTTTTAGCCAACGTAGATGGCGTGATGAACGCCGTATTAGTTAAAGGTAACGCAGTTGGACCAACTCTTTATTATGGTGCAGGCGCAGGAGATGAGGCCACTGCTAGTGCGGTTATTGCAGACTTGGTAGATATCATTAAAAACACAGTAAGTCATGATGTATTAGGCTGGAAGTCACTGACTAAAATCCCTAATTGTGATGTTGACAATATTGAAAGTGTTTTTTATTTACGCCTATTGGCAACCGACAAGCCAGGCGCGTTAGCAGACATAACAACTACACTTGCTAAGCACAACATCAGTGTAGAATCTGTCATACAAAAACAAGTTGATACGCAAAATAATGCGCATATTGCTATGATCACTAATAGTGTTACTACTGCCAGTCTAAACGCTGCTATTACAGAAATCCAAAGTCATGAATTCATCCAGGAGGATGTTAAAATTATTCATGTAGAAAACCTTGATTAAGGAGAGACAATCATGAGATACACAGGTTTAATTGAAAACTACCGCGACAGACTTCCTGTTGATGAAAACACAAAACTGATTAGCCTTGGTGAGGGCAATACACCCTTAATCAGATTAGAAAACATTCCAGCTATATTAGGCAAAGATGTCGATATTTATATTAAATATGAAGGTTTAAATCCAACCGGATCTTTTAAAGATCGTGGCATGACAATGGCAGTAACCAAGGCGGTTGAAGCAGGCTCTAAAGCTATTATTTGTGCTTCTACAGGTAATACTTCTGCTGCCGCTGCTGCTTATGCTGCGCGTGCTGGTATCAAAGCATTTGTACTTATACCTGAGGGAAAAATTGCACTAGGAAAACTCGCACAAGCAATGATACATGGTGCAACTATTATCCAAATTAAAGGTAATTTTGATGATGGCATGCGTTTAGTGAAAGAAGTGGCAGATCATGCACCTGTTGCCATTGTCAATTCAATCAATCCTTATCGACTGCAAGGACAAAAAACAGCTGCTTTTGAAATTATTGAGGAGTTGGGTGACGCTCCAGATTATCACTGTCTGCCAGTTGGCAATGCAGGAAATATCTCAGCACATTGGATGGGCTACAAAGAGTACTTTGAAGATAAAAAAGCAAGTAGCAAACCAAAAATGATCGGCTATCAAGCTGCCGGTGCAGCACCTTTCGCCAAAGGGGAGATGGTAGATAATCCCGAAACTATTGCAACAGCGATTCGCATTGGTCACCCACAGAGCTGGGATTTAGCGCATACTGTAAAAAAAGAGTCTAAAGGTTGGTTTAAGGCAATCAGCGATGAGCGAATTTTAGCCACTCAGAAATTATTAACTGAGAAGGAAGGAATTTTTTGTGAGCCTGCTTCAGCAGCTTCTCTAGCTGGATTGATACACGATATTCAGCATGGGCATATTGCTGATAAATCAAAAATTGTTTGCACCTTAACGGGTCATGGTCTGAAAGATCCAGACACAGCTATTTCACAATGTAGTGACAAGATGATTAATATCAATCCAACTATGAGTGAAGTGCGCGATGCTATCTTAAACAACATGTAAATCTGCAGATTTTAGGGGAATTATGTCATATCAAACCGTCGATCAAACTATTGGCAACACCCCTTTAGTTAAGCTGCAGCGTCTTAACCCTAATCCTTCAAACATTATTCTATTAAAGCTTGAGGGCAATAACCCAGCAGGATCAGTTAAAGATCGTGCTGCTTTTAATATGATTGCTCAGGCAGAGGCTCGTGGTGATATCAAACCTGGTGACACTCTTATTGAGGCAACTAGCGGTAATACAGGTATTGCATTAGCAATGGTCGCAGCCATTAAAGGCTATAAAATGATGCTTATCATGCCTGAAAATCTCTCTCAAGAGCGTCGTGATGCAATGACTGCGTATGGTGCAGAATTAATCATCGTGACTCAAGAAGCAGGCATGGAGGGCGCTCGTGATTTAGCAGCTAAGCTAGAACAAGATGGCAAAGGTTTGCAGCTTAATCAATTTTCAAATATTGACAATCCCAATGCACATACTAATACTACTGCTGAGGAAATATGGAAAGACACTAATGGCGAGGTAACACACTTTGTCTCTGCTATGGGTACAACTGGAACAATCACGGGCGTTTCAAATGTTCTAAAAGATAAAAACAAGGCTATTCAAATAATTGGTGTACGTCCAACAGAAGGGTCTCATATTCCGGGTATTCGTCGTTGGAGTGAGGAATATTTGCCTGAAATTTTTTCTCGAGCAAAAGTTGATAGAACGATGGACGTTTCACAAAAAATAGCTGAACAAACCACGCGTGATTTGGCCACTCAGGAAGGTATATTTACTGGCATATCTAGTGGTGGCGCATTGGCAGTAGCCATTGAACTTTCCAAACAAATCAATAATGCTATCATTGTTACTATTGCGTGTGATCGGGGTGATCGTTATCTTTCAACAGGCGTGTTTTCCAAACAAGGATAATGCGAAGATACGCTCTATATCAGCTACCTAAAGAACCTAAAACTTATGTCGCCCTACTTGCTGCTAGCTTATTAGCAGTAATTACTATCTCGTTGTTTTTACAAATTAGCGAATATACTCAGCATACTTTCAAGCAACTGATCAACAACAAAGAATACTTAGGGTTTTTTATTACACCTTTGATATTTGCATTAATTGTTTATCTTGATAAAAAATACACAAATTATGCAGGTGGCAGTGGTATCCCTCAACTTATTGCTGCAACTGATTCACGCAATAAATATCTTCGCATAATGCTACTATCTTTTAAAATTGCCATTAGTAAAATTATCTTTGTTGTTTTGGCTATGGTGGCAGGCGCTTCGCTTAGTTTTGGCGGCCCTAGTGTGCATATTGGTGGCTCAATTTTTTATAATTTTGCCGAACTTATTAAGCTAAAGCGAAAATTATTGATTCAGGCAGTGATTGCCATTGGTGGTAGTGTTGGTCTTATTATTGCTTTTAATGCGCCAATTGCTGGTGTTTTATTTGCCTATGAAGAGATAGGTCGAAAGCTTAGAAGGCAAGCATTAGTGCTCATTGCAGTGATTAGTCTTTTTGTGTATTTATTACTGAATACCTACACTGTAAATACACCTTACTTAATGGATTTATCCAATCTTTCATTTAATCTTGGCCTAATCTGGCAATTATTACCATTGGCTATACTAGGGGGAATTTTAGGCGGCATTTTTGCCAAAGTCTCTCTTTACCTAATTAGAACATTTATGTTTGGTAAGCACACTAAAGTTATCTTACTATCTGCATTTTTAGGATGTTTAGTGGCATTACTCAATTATCTATCTAGTGCGCAAACTTCTGGCTCTGGCCATCAAGAGGCAATGATGATACTCTCAGGTGGGCAATTAGGCGCAGAATTTGCATTGATGAAATACTTGGCAACACTAGCCTCTTTTATTTCAACTATTGCTGGTGGACTATTTATGACTAGTATCTCAGTCGGTGCAGGTATTGGCAATGAAGCAAGTTATCTCTACTCACAAATCAATCCGCAAGTTATTATGATTATGGCAATGATTGGTTATTTGAGTGGCGTAATTAGAGCGCCACTCACCTCTGCCCTACTAGTATTAGAAATGACCAACAGTTTTAATCTTTTACTACCAGGAATTTTAGTGGCTTTAGTAGCCTCAATCACCTCTAGACAATTTTCAGAGCAACCTATCTATGAAGCCTTGGCTGACAATTACTTAAAAATGACACAAAAGTGAGTGCTATATTTTTATCACTAAAGTTTAGTCTATACTTATACTCAGTGTAGCTTACCAGACTCAAATAACGCTTTAGTTATTCTATTTTCCGCACTCTATCGATGAGTATTTTAAAAAGGCTTGACCACGACCAAAATGACCACTACAACCAGAATAAGCACTGGGAATTCATTAAACCAACGATAAAAAAACATCAGAGCGTGTATTTTTATCTTGCTTAAAAATTTGTAATAAATGTCCACAATAAAAATGATAAGCAAGCAAAGGCACTACCAAAGCTAACTTGAC
>JAHZKM010000018.1 GCA_022600395.1 Pseudomonadota bacterium
AACAAATCAAAGATTTATTATTTGCCTGGAAAGTAGCCAAAACAGTTAAATCCAATGCGATTGTCTATGTTAAAAATGAAATGACGATTGGCGTTGGCGCTGGCCAAATGTCACGTGTTTATTCCGCCAAAATTGCCGGCATTAAAGCAGCAGATGAGGGGCTTGTGGTTGAAGGATCAGTCATGGCATCAGACGCGTTCTTTCCTTTTAGAGACGGCATTGACGCTGCAGCGGCAGCTGGCATTAAAGCCATCATTCAACCAGGCGGCTCAATGCGCGATGACGAAGTAATTGCAGCAGCCAATGAACACGGTATTGCCATGGTATTTACCGGCATGCGTCATTTCAAACACTAGGAGTTATTATGCCTACAGAAATTATGAATGTTTTTCCCATGATTCATTCAATTACCATTGATAAAGAAAATGACCTGGTCACTGAGCTGGTGCAAGATATTAACGATGCAGAGGGTGTTAGGGCGAACTTATTAGAGTCCATTGCCACCGTTCGAATGTATGAAAGAATTAACTTCTATCCGTTAAAAAAACCTGAATTTATTGAAGATGTGATGGGTAGTTTTGCACAAATGGGGCTTAGTCGACAGATTACCATCGCAGACAATACCTATCATGAGATTAATGGCTATCTTGGCTGTACACGTGTCTGGGAATTGCCCTTAACACTTAGAGATCAGGTGGAAAAGGCTTTGGTTGGCTATGAAGTAGAGTACGACTCAGAAACTTGGGAAATTTTAAATATTACTGATACTAAAGAGTAATACTTCAAGATTAAGACAAAATCCTCACTCTAAAAGTCTTACCTTTAAGCTTATCATTTTGAATCTTCTTTAAGGCAGTTTTAACCAAGCCTGATTCCACAGCAACATAAGACCAATTGCTGGAAATAGTTATTTTGCCAATTTTATCACCAGGAATTCCTCCTTGACCTGTTAAGCCGCCCACAATATCACCTGGACGAAGTTTTTGCTTCTTACCACCATCTATTTTAAGCGTTGTCATTGTTGGTCTTTTAATCGGTTTATCAAGATAAGTATCACTCGGCAGTACATCTGCAACCACATCAAGTTCTAACGCTTCAAGCTTTCTAGTTTCCCTGTCGCTAAACAAAGTCACAGCTATACCACTACGACCCGCTCGCCCAGTGCGACCAATACGATGTACATGCACTTCTGGATCATGAGCAACATTAAAATTCACCACCAAATCAAGTGCATCGATATCTAACCCGCGAGCTGCCACATCGGTGGCTACTAAAACTGAAACACTTTTATTAGCAAAGCGAATTAACGCTTGATCGCGTTCTCGCTGGTCCAAATCACCATGAATGGCTAACGCATAAAAACCGTAATGCACAAGCTCATCCGCCACATCTTGCGTATCAAGCTTAGTATTACAAAATACCAAGGCTGAATCAGGCTTATGCTTGGCTAGCAATATGCGCAAAGCACTCATGCGTTCGTCATCCGTATTGGCTTGATAAAAACATTGCTTAATGGTGGAAGCTTCGTGCGCTTCAGGTGCATTCACTGTAATAGGGTTATGCATCACACGCATAGCAATATCTTCGATTTCTTGCGGATAAGTGGCACTAAATAACAAAGTTTGTCGATTAGCAGGAACTTTCTCAACAATATTATCAATTGCATCCTGAAAACCCATATCCAGCATACGATCCGCCTCATCAAGCACCAGCATCTCCACATGCTCCAATTTTAAAGTACGCTTACGCAAATGCTCTTCAATGCGCCCAGGCGTACCCACTACAATATGCGCACCGTGTTCTAGCGAGCCAATTTGCGGACCAAATGGCGCACCACCACATAGTGTTAGGATTTTGATATTATGAATAGCTCTGGCTAATTTCCGAATCTCAGCAGCCACCTGATCAGCCAGCTCTCGAGTTGGGCACAACACCATAGATTGAACTTTATATGACTTAACATTCAGCTTATGCAAAAGACCCAAACCAAAAGCAGCGGTTTTTCCAGAGCCAGTTTTACCTTGGCCAATCACATCCTTACCGTCCAAAATAGCAGGTAGACTCAAAGCCTGAATAGGTGTCATTGATTCATAACCCAGACTACCTAGATTTTTTAATAGATCAGGATGTAGTTTTAATGAAGAAAAATCTGATGTACTCACAATGCTATGCTGAAATGAATATGTGCTGTATTTTACACACTAAACTCTAATTAAAGACGCACTCACCAAAGTCTGCAAAACTTCTTAATCCACAATGCTAATATCAATACCTTGCTCTAACAACTGCGCTTGTCTAGCACGCAAATAACCACTAAACGATTGGTACTGCTGGTAATGCTTTTCACTGGCATATTTCAACACCGTATTAAAATGAAAGCTATAGAGTTTGCCATCAATTTTGGCAATATGCTCACCTTGATCAAATAGCAAAATACCCGGACGATAATTTAAATCAAAGTCTTTAACCATTTGTCTTGGCGAGGTAGCCTTGCCATTAAAATCAATTATTTTCTGATCAGAATACGCATCAAGGCGTACAAATAAATATTTATCCAGTTCTGCTTTCACGTCCACTCGATTAATCAGATTTTGATGAAAATCCTTACAAGCCGTGCAATCTTTGTCTTCAAATAACAAGGCGACTGGACGATCAATTGCTTGAAAATCATCTACAACCTGTAAATTTGGATGATCAATAAAAGTATAGCTCTGGTCGGCATTTTGCTGAGCCTCCACATAATTTGATAACGTGGTACGTTTATAAGACTTGCTGGCGACATATTCAAGCACATGCCTAAAGGCTAACTCATTACGATAGCCATTCGTTCTAAAAGCTTGCTTGCCATCTTCACCTAAAAAAACAATGGTTGGTGTATATTTGACCGCTAACTTTTCACTAAGTTCTTGTTCAGTCATACTTTCAGATTCGCTCATGGTAATTTCTCTCGACCCTTTGATATTCACCGCAATCACTGAAAAGTGTTTTTTAATAAATGCTAAATTCTCTCCACCTTTAAAATTTTGTGTCAACATGGCGTCACAATACGGGCAACCATCTAAATGAAAGTATAGCAACACTGTTTTGTTTTCATTGAGTGCATCTTGTGCGTCTTCAGCCACATCCAAAAAACTATCAGTAAACCAGCTAGGCACATCATAAGGCACGCCTCCAGTCACTTTGCCAGAATCACTATAAGCATTAGTACAAACCAGCATACTAATCAATACAAAAATTTGACGCATTAACACCATGACACAACTCCTATCTCTTTTAATTCAAGATTTAACTCAACAATATTACACCTATTCAAGCTGTACATATGTCTTTATTACAACAAAAAAGTATCCTATAGACAGCGTAAGAGGTGATAATAATAATTGTCTGTTGTGTTTGTGTTTGGCTACGTCCCCTGAGCCGATAAATAAACAACTAAGGATATGAGATAGGCTGCTATTGTGCAAGCCCACCACGCAGTGGGAAGCCTGCGGTAGACTTCGAATTTCCGCCTTGAACCTTACTGGTTCAGGTTTTATGCCATCACGGCACAACGGATTTTAATTTCTTCGGCTATAATGCAAATATGAAAGCGCTACGCCAACTTCTTCGACAAAAAAGACTCGACATCAGCCCTTCTGATCGTGTCAAATTTGCCAAACAACTATTACTTCAAGCACAAAATATCGTAAATTTTGAGAATGGGCAAAAAGTTGCTCTTTATTTGCCTAATAATGGTGAAATTAACCCAAAATACATTGAAAAATTCCTAAAAAATGAAGGCATTAGCACTTATTTGCCTATATTAGACGATAAAAGTCTTAAATTTGCAAAAAATGGTAAAAATTTTAGAAAAAACAGATTTGGCATTAAAGAGCCTATTTCTACTGACATTATTAACGCAAATCAGCTCGATATTCTATTTATGCCACTAGTTGGCTTTGATCAAAACAAAAACAGACTAGGTATGGGTGGTGGCTTTTATGATCGCACCTTATCTTTTAAAAAACAACAACCAAGTTTCAAAAATCCCAAACTAATTGGCCTGGCTTTTGACTGTCAACAAATCGAGCAGTTAGAAGCGCAAGACTGGGACGTGCCACTCGACGGCATTATAACCCCAAGCAAAATTTATTAATTTCCCATAACTAAAAATTAAAATATAGCGCAGTAAACTAGAGTTCTTTTAGCTATTCAAGTTAATAGCTTTTTATGCTTTTTTTTAGATTTACCAATACACAGGATCGTTAAATTCCTTAACACACGCAGGATGCCCTTCAATGACCGGAATTTGTTTTTCAGTTAAAGACTGCCCCATCCAACCTAGTGGCATTGACAACTTAAATGGGGCTTGAATTGTATCTTCTGATAACGAGTCAAACCCTACTTTCGAATAAAAGGAAGGATCGCCATATGTAATGGCTACATCTACATTGCGATTTTTTAACTCTTTAAGACCATAATTAATCAAAGCTTGTCCAACCCCCTTACCCTGATGCTTATTGCTAACTGCAACTGGGGCAAGCATGTAAATACAAATAGGTTCTTCAATTTTAAGCCGTGTAAAGAAAATTGACCCAATAATAATTTCATTCACATATGCGCCAAAACAAATTATTTCTTGATTATCTATATTTGAAGATAGATTTAAGACAAGAGTACGAATTAGTTGGCCTTCGCTCTCGCCTTCAGATGCGCTAAAAGTAGATGAAAAAAGCTCTGTTACTTCCCTTTGTGCGCTCTTATCGATACTTTTAAAATCCATATTCATTCGTTGCTACTATAACCTAACGCGTGCTTTTGAAGAAAAGATTTTAAAGTTGGAGAGTCGTTAATAACATTCATACCAAAACCGCGTAACCATCTGAGCGGCTCATTATTTTCTTTATAAATCCAGTTAAGCCCTGTCATAGTTTTTGCCATCAGCTCATTATCGAGTCTTCTAGCTCTAGCATATTTTCTTAGTACAGAATAATCACCTAATGGCTTTAATTTAGCATTTAATTGTTCCGATAGTTCGATAACATCTGAAAAACCAAGATTAACGCCTTGGCCAGCAAGCGGGTGAATATTATGCGCTGCATCGCCAATTAACGCTAAATTTTCTTGCACATAATCCTTGGCACTGCGCTCAATTAGTGGAAAGGCTTGAATATCACTAATTACTTCAAACTCGCCAAATCGATACTCAACACCTGCTGACAAACGTTTAGCGAAATCTTCTTTAGATAATTGTATTAACTCTTCTGCCAAAGCGTTTTCTGCTGACCAAACAATAGACGCTTGATTATCGCCTAAAGGCAATAAGGCAATAATACTATCCGACAAAAACCGCTGCCAAGTAGTGTTTTTAAATTCTTGCGGTGCTTTGATATTACAAACAATGGCTTTTTGTTGGTAGTTATTTTCGCTAAACTCGATATCTGCTAAATCCCGCACCCTTGATCTAGCGCCGTCTGCACCGATTAGTAGCTGACAAGCAAGTGTGTCATGATTCTCTAGCTGAGCTTGATAACCAGTAGAGGTTTTTGCAATACTATTAAGCTTAGCGTTGATGAATTCGACCCTTGTTTTTTCTAAAGCCTTAAACAAAGCCGACTGAATGGCATTATTTTCAATAATATGACCTAGATGATCAAGACCTTCATCTTGAGCGTGAAAATCAAGAGTACCGTGAGAATTTTGATCCCACACGCTTGTATGGCTAAAGGCATGTTTGCGTTTGATTAAATCCCAAGCGCCAATCGTTTTAAGAAGTTTTTCCGATGTCGGAGTGATTGCACTAACGCGTGTGTGAAAATCAGCTTGCAGCTCTGGATTAGAATTATTAGGCTCAATAATAGCAATTTTGTACTCTGTGTTTGCCATAGATAAAGCAAAAGCCTGCCCAACCAAACCGCCGCCTACAATAACAATATCGTAGTTCATTCACTATCTCCAGCAATGGTCATTTGATTAATCATGATAGAGCCTACCTTGATATTATTGCGATGATCAATATCAGAGCCAATATGTTCAATGCCCAAAAGCATATCTTTAAGATTGCCTGCAATAGTGATGCCAGAAACTGGATGTTGAATCTCACCATTTTCTACCCAAAATCCAGTAGCCCCTCGAGAATAATCGCCTGTTGTCGCATTAACACCTTGGCCCATCAATTCTGTCACTATCAGCCCTTTATCCATGAGTCTGGTCATTTCATCTAAAGTGCCATCAAATTGATGTTCAATAATGAGATTATTTACACCGCCTGCATTAGCAGTAGTTTTTAATTTTAATTGGTTAGCTGAATATTGACTAAGGACATAGCTTTGTACACGCCCATCTTTGACAAAATACTGTGTCCTTTTAAGCACGCCATCTCGATCAAAAGCCTTGGATCCAATGGTTTTTTTGGCAAATGGATTTTCCAAAATAGAGATGTTTTCTGGTAGCACCAATTGATCTAGACTGTTTAATAAAAAAGTCGATTTTTTATACTGACGAGAGCCACCCAATGCACTAATTAGCTGTGAAAAAAGCCCACCAGATACTCGTGGTGAAAATATAACAGGACACTTCTGCGAGCTTAAAGATCTAGCGCCAAGCTTACTTTTAGCTAGTTTTGCAACGCCATCGCCCACCCATTCTGGGGTTTGCAAATCTTGTGCATCTAGCGCTGCTGTATATTCATAAGCGGTTTGCATGTCTTTGTCTCGCTTAGCAATCACGCTGCAACTCAGCGAATGCTTGGCGCCCTTTTGTACGCTCATCATATCATTTGAATTGGCATATAAACCTTCGCCTTGATAGCTGGACACTTCAGCACCGTCCGAGTTATCAATCCCGCTATGCTCTAGCGCTTGCGCCTCACAACGCATAGCTAGATCAATGCTGTGACTAGGATCTAGCTCCCAAGGATGATACAAATCTAAATCAGGCACTTCAAAGGCCATTAATTCTTTTGGTGCCAAGCCGTTAAATGGATCGTTCTGAGTATATTTAGCAATAAGACAAGCAGATTCAACAGTTTTTAAGATGCCATTTTCACTTAAATCAACGCTAGATGCATGACCCTTAGCCTGGCCCATATAAACATTAATATCTAGGGATTTATCAAGATGATATTCTAACGTTTCAACCTTGCCTAGGCGCACAGCAGTCGAAACCCCTGAACTGGCACTTAAGGAAATTTCATAATCGCTCACCTTATGGCGCTTAAGCATTTGGATCACTTGTTGTGCGGTTTGTTCTAACGACATCATAGGCTAAGGCTAGGTTAGGTAATCTAAATCAGTGGGCTGTTTAAAGATGTTAATGCTTTGTGGCTGTTGTAGATTTGTTTTATGCAATTGCAGCTCATTACTCTCATGCGAACTGACGTTTATTATTGATTGAACCGGCATCCATAAAGCTGCCACACCTAGGCCTATAATTAATAATCCTGATGTTTTTCTAACCCAAGGATTTTGCACCAAATGTGTTAGCTGGTTAGATAAGCTGGCCATTAACAATAAACTAGGCAACGTACCAAGGCCAAATGCCAGCATAATCAGCCCGCCTTGGGCAGCTGACCCTGACACAATTGCAAAACTCAAGGCGCCATATACTAATCCACAAGGAATGCCACCCCACAATAGGCCCGTGAAAAAGGCAGATTTTAAATCTTTAATAGGTAAAAATCGCTGGGTTAATGGCTGTAACAACGCCCAAAACCTTGCCCCTATTTTTTCTAATACTTGAATACCTGATGACCAGCCACCAATATACAAACCCACCATTAGCATTAACACTCCCGAAAAGATTCTTAGGAGTTTATCAAATAGATTCATTTGCAAAGTTTGCGCTAATACAGCACCTAACAAACCAAATACGATACCCATTAAAATATAGCTAAGTATTCGACCAAGATTGTAGTTAAGGTGGAAAAGCGCCACTTTTTTAGGACTTGATTTCACGTCTGGAGCAAGGCCTGCTGTTAGCATTCCGACGACACCACCACACATACCTAAACAATGAACACCGCCTAAGAAGCCCATTAAAAATACGCTAATCAGAATATCCATTAATCAGCATTTTGACTTGTTAAACGCTCAACTTCAAGCAGATGAATGCGGCGTGAATCAGTTTTTAAAACTTTAAATTTAAATCCTTGACAGATAATCTCATCCATTTGATTTGGCAAGCGGGTAAATTCAGAAATAACAACACCAGCAATCGTATCAATATTCTCAGCAATTAGCTTGGTTTCAAAAAACGCTTCAAATTCTTCAATTGGCGTGTTAGCTTTTAATAAAAAACGACCATCACCAAAATCAATTATATTGTCTTCCTCAAAATCATGCTCATCTTCGATCTCACCCACAATTTGTTCCAGCACATCTTCGAGCGTTACTAAGCCTGCAATTTCACCATATTCATCCATCACTATAGCCATATGTGATTTTTTTTGCTGAAACAGTCTTAATAGCGCACCCAGTGTTTTGCTTTCAGGCACCAATATAGCGCTGCGTAGGTATTCTTTGTAATTAAATTCAGCACGCTTATCGCCTGCTAAGTAGCTCAGTAAATCTTTGGCTAAAATAACGCCTCGAATCTTATGACGCTTAGAATTAATAATAGGAAAACGAGAATGCGCAGATTTGATCATAATATCTAGCAAATCTTTGGTATCGGCATTATGCTCAATAGTGACCATTTTTGATTTTGGCACCATAACATCACGCACTTCCATATTCTCCAGCTGCATCGTGCCTTCAATAATACCTCGACTATGAGAATCAATAATATGACTTTCTTCAGCCTCTTTTAGCGCTTGTACAAGTTCGTTATTTGAGCTTAGGGGCGTATGAAAAAATTTCTTAATCAATCGTTTTAAAAAAGACTGTGTCGAGGGAGGTTGGTCGTCAAACATGTATAAAGGCTTCAAGTTAAAGGAGTATTTTACCAAAAATTAAGATTTTTTACCACTACGCATATTTTTGCCTTGGGCTGCACGCTCTTTACGCACTTGCTTGGGATCCGCAATAAGTGGTCTATATATTTCAACACGGTCTTTTTCACGTAAAATAGTGTTTAATTTGGCAATTTTTCCAAAGATGCCTGTTTTATCTTTTGTTAAATCAATTTGAGGATATAGCACTAGTATGCCTGAAAGCTCAATCGCTTGTTTTAGCGTTGTGCCTGCTTCAACCTCTATTTTTAATAGTGTTTGTTTGTTTTCTAAGGCGTAGGCAACTTCAATCTGCATTAATTTTTTTGATCACATAAGCGTTGCGCTTTAGCAAAATCCAGCGTGCCTTCATAAATAGCACGTCCAGTGATCGCCCCACCAATACCGTGATGCGCCACGCTCAATAAATTGGTAATGTCGTCCATGTTAGTAATTCCGCCAGAAGCAATAATATCAATCGAAGTTTGCTTGGCTAGATCGGCTGTCGCTTCAACATTGACACCCTGCATCATACCGTCACGTGCAATATCAGTATAAACAATTGAACTAACACCGTCTTGCTCAAATTTTTTAGACAGTTCAACCACATGTAGATCTGTTTGTTTAGCCCAGCCTTCTGTTGCAACTAACCCATTATTGGCATCTAGACCCACAATGATTTTTCCTGGGAATTCTCGACACAGCTCAGCAATAAATTCAGGGTGAGTAACAGCCATCGTGCCAATAATTAAATAACTAATACCCGCTTCGATATACGTGTTAGCAATTTGCATATTACGAATACCGCCACCAATTTGCACTGGTAAATCAGGAAACGTTTTAGTAATTTCCGTCACGCTGGCAGCGTTAACAGGCTTACCTTCAAAAGCACCATTTAAATCTACCAAATGCAAACGTTTTGCACCTTGATTAACCCATTGGGCAGCCATCTCAGTAGGATTATTAGAAAACACAGTCGTATCCTCCATTAAACCTTGTCTGAGACGTACGCATTGTCCATCTTTTAAATCAATTGCGGGAATAATTACCATTTATTATTTATCCATTATGTCGTCGATATCCAATTGCCTCAATTAAATGCTGTTGCTCAACTGCATGAGCATGATCCAAATCGGCAATAGTTCTAGCGACTTTTAAAATTCGATGATACGCTCTTGCCGAAAGATGCAGCTTATCAATCACACTTTCTAACAATTGCCTATTATTTTTATCCAGAACAACTAAGTCATCAACCTCATCTGGGCTCAGACGATCATTTGATTTACCTTGTCTATTTAGCTGTACATTATAACAATCTAATACGCGATTTCTAATGGTTTCGCTGTTTTCTATTGGCTTATTTTTTTGATCTAATAAGATTTTTTTTGGCAAAGGTGGCACGTCTAATACCATATCAATACGGTCTAATAATGGCCCAGAGATCTTAAGTTGATATTTATGAATTTGGTCTTGCGTACAATGACACTTGCTAGTGCCATCACCATGATATCCGCATGGACAAGGATTCATTGCTGCGACTAGTTGAAAATTAGCTGGAAAAGTGACTTGCTGCTGCGCTCGTGAGAGGTGAACTTCGCCACTTTCCAAAGGTTGTCTTAGAGTTTCTAATACATGGCGCGGAAATTCGGGCAACTCATCCAAAAACAAGACACCTTCATGTGCAAGAGAAATTTCACCTGGCTTAGGGTAAGAACCGCCGCCAACGAGCGATACAGCTGATGACGAATGGTGAGGTGAGCGAAATGCTCGAATATACATTTGGGCACGATCAAGAACCTTGCCAGAAATAGAATAAATAGAAGCTCTTTGCAGGGCCTTTTCTGCACTCAAAGGTGGCATAATTGAAGGCAATCTTTCTGCCAGCATAGTCTTCCCAGAGCCCGGTGTACCGCGCAATAATATATTATGCTGGCCACTTGCGGCAACCTCTAACGCGCGCTTAGCTTGATATTGACCCTTAACTTGTGAAAAATCATTGACATAAGTCGCTTGGCTTTTCGTTTGAATTGAACAAGGCTCAGGCTTGCCAATACCTGCTAAAAATTCACAAACTTGCAATAAATGCTTTGCTGGAAATATTTTAGCCTGTTCAAGTAGTGCGCATTGCTCGTAATCATCAGCGGGTATTACCAATGTATGTTGTTCATTATGCGCTTCAATAATGGCTGGCAGCAAGCCTTCAGTTGTATGCAGCAAACCGTCTAAACCCAGTTCTCCATAAAATTCAATTTGGGCCATATCAGCATGAGGCTTAATTTGCTCAGAGGCTAATAAAATTCCAAGTGCAATAGGTAGGTCGTAGCGTCCACCACGCTTAGGCAAATTAGCAGGCGCCAAGCTAACGGTAATACGTCCTTTAGGAAATTTAAAGTGTGAATTGATTAAAGCAGATCGAACTCGATCTTTACTTTCTTTAAGCGCACCTTCAGGCAAGCCAACAATAGAAAATCCTGGCAAGCCGCCAGAAATATGAACCTCGACTGTAACAACTGGTGCATCAAGTCCTGTTGAAGCGCGTGTAAAAATTTTAGCCAGCTGGCTCATACCGCTTCTAAATCCTCCAAACTCCATCTAGGTTGAATGGTAATTTCACCACCTGCTGTTTTTTGCCCTTGACTTAAACGAAAGTGTCCTGCAAGGGCAATCATTGCGCCATTATCTGTACAAAACTCTTGGCGCGGGTAGAATACTTGAATACCTTGCTTTAAACCCATTGCATCCAACTCTTGGCGCAATGATAAATTAGCACTAACTCCTCCAGCTACTACTAATGTTGCTCTATGTGTCTGCTCTAAAGCACGACGACACTTAATCATCAGTGTTGAGGTTGCTGCCACTTCAAAAGCCTTAGCAATATCAGCTTTTTTCTCAGGATGCTTAGCAAACATGTTGCGTGCAAATGTTTTAAGACCACTAAAACTAAAATCTAGACCTGGACGATCAGTCATAGGCCTGGGAAATGTAAAAGCACCTAAATTCCCTTGCTTAGCAAGCTTAGCTAAAGCTGGACCGCCTGGATATCCTAAACCTAAAATTTTAGCTGTTTTGTCAAACGCTTCACCAACTGCATCATCTAAAGATTCTCCTAAGATCTTGTACTTACCAATTGCCTCAACATCAATCAACATAGTATGCCCGCCCGATACTAATAAAGCTACAAAAGGAAAGTTAGGTACTTTTTCCTCTAGCAAAGGCGCTAATAAATGTCCCTCCATATGATGCACTCCAAGAGAAGGAATTTTAAGACTCCAGGCTAAAGATTTTGCCACAGCACTACCAACCAATAAAGCTCCGGCAAGACCAGGCCCAGCTGTATAGGCTATGGCGCTAATATCATTTAATGTGATTTCTGCATCTGCAAGTACTGATTTGATTAAAGGCAAGGCACGCTGAATATGGTCACGAGAAGCTAGCTCAGGCACAACGCCGCCATACTCACTGTGAATATCTACCTGAGAAAACAGTTGATGGCCAATTAAGCCTTTTTCACTATGATACAAACCAATGCCTGTTTCATCGCAAGAGCTTTCAATCCCTAACGTAATAAACGGTTTAACGTCTGACACTAGGCTCTCCCAAATAAACTTTTTTTACCTCAGAATTATCAAGGATGGCTTGCTTGTCTCCCATGGCAATAATACTTCCGGCATGTAAAACATAAGAATGATCGCAAGTATCAAGCATCTCTCGATAGTTATGATCAGTAATTAATACACCAATGCCTTTATCTTTTAAATGATAAATAATTTGTTGAATATCGCCCACAGAAATTGGGTCTACACCTGCAAACGGCTCATCTAATAAAACAAATTTTGGATCCATTGCCAGTGCTCTGGCAATCTCAACTCGACGCCTTTCTCCACCTGAAAGACTTAACCCGTCAATATGACGAATATGTTCAATATGAAATTCGGATAACAACTCTTCTAGACGATGTTTTCTTTGCGCTGTGTCTAGGTTATTATTTAGCTCCAAGACAGCTAAAATATTATCTTCTACTGAAAGCTTTCGAAAAATCGAAGGCTCTTGTGGCAAATACCCTAAGCCTAATTTAGAACGCTTATGCATAGGCATTTTACTCACTTTAACTTCATCAATAAAAACCTGGCCATGATCGGCTCGAACCAATCCGCATGCAATATAAAAACACGTGGTCTTGCCTGCACCATTGGGGCCCAAAAGACCAACAATTTCACCTGACTTGACGTCAAATGAAACATCAGACACCACTTCTCGTCGCGCGTATTTTTTAGAGATATTGGTAACAGTAAGTGTACTTGAAGACATGATAAGCTGATTTATTTTCTATTGGATATCTTACCCTAAATAAGGCGGATTTGTTTGGAGCTACAGACTTCGATCAACTGGTCATTCACCGCCACCATTAACATTCCTTGTGCATTAATTCCTTTGACTATACCAACAAATAGTTGATTATTAAAATCCAACTCTACTTGCCTGTTTTTTAAATAATCCACCTGTTGCCATGACTGCAAAAAATGGGAAAGACCATGCAGCTCAAATAATTGGCAATTTTTTAAAAGATTGTTAATCAATAGAGCTGCCAAATCTTCAATAGCTGGCGGATTTTGCATGATACTTTTCAAATCAACCCAAGGCGAATGGCATTCAAAATTTTGCCTCAAATCATAATTTAAACCCAGCCCGATCACAACAGATTGATACCGGCCTTGCAGTATATTTTCGATCAAAATACCTGCTAACTTTTGGTCATTAATGAGTACATCATTTGGCCATTTAAGCTTGGCTTGATTAATACCAAATGCCTCTAATGTATCAATAATAGAAAGCCCAATAACCAAGCTTAAACCATTCAATGAAAAATCTGCAGCAAATACATGGCGAACCGATAGCAGTATGCTATTGTCTTTTTGACTCAACCAGGTGCGATCGTATTGACCCTTGCCTTGAGTTTGTTCTTTAGTAATACAGATTTGGGTAGTTTTTGAAAATTCTAAAGTCGATAAGTAATCATTCGTGCTCGCTATAGAGTCAAAAACAAAGCACTCAACTGAAGCGCTTATTTGATCGACTAAATGAGAATAATTAGCCATGTGATAATCAGCAACATCAATGAAAGCCATACTGCCGCTGAACCCATATCTTTAGCCGCTCCTGACAACACATGATACTCGTCACCGATACGGTCCACCACCGACTCAATGGCTGAGTTAAGCACCTCTACAATGAGCACCAAAAAAACAACGACAATGAGTGCGAATTTTTCTAATGAGGAAATATCTAATATCAATGCTAGTGGCACCAAAATGATTGCCAACCAAACCTCTTGTCGAAAAGCAGCTTCAGACTGATAACAAGTTTTTAGCCCTTTGATTGAAAATTTAAACGCGTTAAAAATTCTTTCTAGACCAATAGCTTCATTTTTCACGAATGGCTCATTAAGTAGTTAAAATAGTTAAATCAATTTTACACACAAGTTTAATTATGAAAATAGCATTAGGCGTTGAATACATGGGCACTGATTTTCATGGATGGCAATTGCAAAAATCAGGCATTCGCACAGTACAGCTAGTTGTTGAAAAGGCACTTTCAAAAATTGCCGATCATCCTGTTCGGGTGTTTTGCTCAGGCCGAACTGACGCTGGTGTGCATGCAATTGAACAAGTTATTCATTTTGAAACTCAGGTCGAGCGTGAAGACAAAGCTTGGCTTTTTGGTGGCAATGTCAACTTGCCTCATGATGTTAACTTTATCTGGGCAAAGCGTGTTAATGATGACTTTCATGCTCGCTTTAATGCATGCGCCAGACGCTACCATTATAAGATTCACAACACCCCGGTACGTTCTGCTATTATTGGTCGGCACTCACTTTGGGAGCCTCGAGTTCTAAATGTTGATGCAATGAATAAAGCTGCCCAATACTTACTAGGCAAGCATGATTTTTCAGCTTTTAGAGGAAGCCTATGCCAGGCAAAATCACCCATTAAGACCATTGAGTTCATTCGCTTAAGCCAAGATAATGATGAAATTTTGCTCGACATTAAAGCCAATGCATTTTTACATCATATGGTTAGAAATATAGTTGGTACGCTACTTAGGGTAGGCAGAGGCGAGCGTTGTGCTGAATGGGTACAGACAGTATTAGCCTCAAAACAAAGAAAAGAGGCTGGCGCAACAGCTCAGCCTCAAGGCTTATATTTTGTCAAAGCGTTCTACTAATTTAAAATACGATGTTTATCATTGTTAACATGACAACCAAGAACAAGATAGTCATAATACCGCCAGCTTTAATAAAATCAGCTACTTTATAGCCGCCTGGACCCATAATCAAAGCATTCACCTGGTGTGTTGGAATTAAAAATGAGTTGGATGTTGCAATGGCAACTGTCAATGCATAAATAGCAGGATCTGCGCCTACTTGAATGGCAATATTAACCGCAATCGGCACTAGAAGAATAGTGGCGCCCACATTAGACATAACCAAGGTAAAGAAAGTGGCAAGTATAGCAATCGATGCAAGGATAATCCAAGGCGCCATATCACCTACAACTTTTACCGTCTCCTGAGCAATCCAGAGCGCTGTACCGGTTTTAGAGACTGCTAAGCCCAATGGAATCAAGCTAGCAAGTAAAAATACCGTTTTCCAAGAGACTGCCCTATAGGCTTCTTCAATTTTAAGAACATTGGTTAAAATCATGCCCAATGCACCAGTCATTAATGCAATGGACAGCTGAATATCAGTAAACAATATTAAAAATAATGCAATACCAAAGAAGATACCTGCCCACTTTACTTTTTCAGGTCTGGTTTCTTCTTGTTTGGGATATTCTGACGTAACAACAATAAAATCAGTATTGTTTTGTAGACGCTCTAAATCCTCCCAACAAACATGTGCGACCAAAGTATCTCCAGATTGAAAAGGCAGATCTCGAATTCCTTCTCCCTCTTTTAGAGTTTCACCGCCACGATGCAAAGCCACCATTGCTAATCCATAAGTCTTTCTGAGCCAAACATCGCGTGCAGTTTTCCCAATGAGTGTTGAGTTTGGCGGAATAACCAATTCCGCAGTACCACAATTTTGCGTTGACAAAAGATCTGAAAATTTTTCAATCTTGTCTGACAAATTTAGCTTAAAACCATCAACAAAATTATCTAAATCCTCTTTAGAAGTTAGCAGTCCAAGGGTCATATTAGCCTCAATAGAGGTACTACGATCAACTGAATCATGTCCGACCAAGCTATTATTGTTATTATCTTGAATAGCGACAATTCTAATGCGTGAAATGGTTTCAATATCATCAAGCTTCATACCCACTAAATTACTAGTTGCTGGCACGCTAACCTCAAATAAGTCATAATTAATTTTATAAACTTCTTGAAAGTGCTCAACTGCAGAAACCGACTCTGATTGATCTTCTTTAAGCATTGGCAGTACAAACTTTCCAGCTACCACAAAATAAATAATGCCCGTTGCAACTAGCGCGATACCGATTGGTGTCACCGAGAACAAACTCCAAGTATCCATTTGATTTTCAACAGGCAACCCTAGGTAAGTAGCTAGAATTAAGTCGTTTAACAGAATCAGTGGGCTCGAGCCTACCATGGTCATTGTGCCGCCTA
>JAHZKM010000003.1 GCA_022600395.1 Pseudomonadota bacterium
GTACGCGCCGTGAAGAGTTAATTACCGATGAAAAAGAATTGCAAAAATTGTGGATTTTGCGAAAAATTCTGCATCCTATGGATACCGTAGAGGCGGCAGAGTTTTTGATAGATCGATTAAAACTAACTAAAACAAACGACGAATTCTTTGCTTCTATGTCACAAAAGAAATAATTATTCGCTGCTTTAAGTATACTTAAAGCATGCACATTTCTTCAGTCGTCAAACAGGCCTTTAAATTACAAAATAGCATTCTTGCTAAATATTTAGTACGTAACGTATTAATGATGACAGCCGCTGTTTTTTTGGTTATAGGCCTGGTGATATTTGGCAATCAACTAGTTCTGGTGATTAAAGAAAGTCTAGAAGAAGGAATCCCAATTGCTGACTTATTGCCTTTGGTTAGTTTTAAAATGATTCGAGATATTCCGTTAATCTTATCTTTATCGCTATTTTTAGCGATTATTATAGCAATTAGCAAGTCCTACAAAGATTCTGAAGCAGTGGTTATGAATTCTTTAGGTATTGGCGATAAACATTTAATGGTGTTTATTCAGCCAGTTGTGATCATGATTTTTATCTTTATTTTGTTTTTAACAACGGTTGCTGTTCCTTGGTCAAAGCAACAGCGAAGTATGATTATGGATCGCAGTGAAAATGCTTCTGAATTTTCCTTTATTAAAGAGGGCGAGTTTCAGGAATTTAAAGAGGGCGAGTTGGTTTTTTACGCATCTAAAGTGAAAGGCGTCGAGGGTGGATCAACCCAAGATATGGAGGATATTTTTATTTATACTTTAGTGGATAATCAGCCTATTATCACTCTAGCAGCTCAGGCGCAAAAGTACACTAACGAGCAAACTAAGAGTGTTTATTTACGTCTAAAAGATGGCACAAGATACCATGGGTTTCCATCGACTGCTAATAAGAAAATTCTTAATTTTGATCAATATGATTTGCAGATTATTGATGGCCAGAAACGCCATAATATAAATACCGTAATCAAAACCGAATCAAAGCCTACTTCAGCATTGTTATTCTCTAGCAATATTTCAGAGATTGCAGAGTGGCAATGGCGAATATCACAGCCTATTAGTGTATTTATATTGTCAATTTTTGCAATTTTATTAGGCAAAACTTCGCCTCGTGGTGGTAAGAATTTGGGTGTGCTAGTAGGTGTCTTGGTGTTTATTGTTTACAATAATGCATTATTAATGGCCAAATCAAGTCTAGAGCGCGGCGAGATAGCGGCTTGGATAGGATTATGGTGGGTGCATTTATTAGTATTATTTGTTATTTTTGCTTTTTACACATACCGCCATGGAAAGTTAAGTCAATTGATCAGCAAACCTTTTTAGCATCACTATTTAAACATGCTTAATAGGTGTGTAAAATAGTATCATTTTTCAATCTAAAGAAATCATGTCTTCACATCCTACTAAAGAACTTGAAGTTTTTGACAATCCTAATCCTGAGCGCGATTTTGTTATTCAGATCGATATGCCAGAATTTACTTGTCTATGTCCTAAAACTGGTCAGCCAGATTTTGCTACTTTACATTTGGAATATATTGCAGATCAGGCTTGTGTTGAGCTGAAATCATTAAAAATGTATATTTGGTCATTTCGTGATGAAGGTGCTTTTCATGAAGCAGTTACTAATGAAATTTTAAATGATCTAGTCAAAGCAACGAATCCAAGATTTATGCGCTTAAAGGCGATCTTTAATGTGCGTGGTGGCGTTTATACAACTGTTGTTGCAGAACATCAACAAAATGGGTGGAGTCCTAAACCGATTGTCAATCTTCAACATCTTTCGTAAAAAGAAGTCAGCTAATATTATTCGTCAAGCAGTTGATTTTGATCAAAAACTGCTTGATAGAGACGCCATAAAAGTTGTTAAAACCATTAACAAAGCAGGCTTTGAGGCTTATTTAGTGGGTGGTTGTGTGCGTGATCTATTATTAGGGCTTAAGCCTAAAGATTTTGACATTGCAACTAATGCCAAGCCTGAGCAGATTCACAAACTTTTTAAACGTTCACGCTTAATTGGCAGACGCTTTCGCTTGGTGCATGTTATGTTTTCAGCGAGAAAATATTTAGAAGTGGCTACCTTTAGATCAGGCCAGGTTAAAACCGCTAAAAGTGGAGTGATTGTTCGTGATAACTGCTATGGAAAGATCGAAGAGGATGTAGTTCGTCGTGATTTTAGAATTAACGCACTATATTATGATATCAATACTAAAGAAGTAATTGATTATATTGGCGGTTTGCAGGATATTCAATCTAAAACCATTCATATTATTGGCAAACCTATAGTGCGATTTGAACAGGATCCTGTACGCATGATCAGAGCGGTTAGATTTCAAACAAAACTTGACTTTAGACTCAGTGGTGAAATTAAAAAAGCCATTCATCAACAAGCGCCACTTCTTAGCAATATCTCGCCAGCTCGATTATATGAAGAGTGTATTAAACTATTTCATAACGAATATGGATTTCAAGTATTTGAACGTTTAGAGCAATATGATTTATTAAAGCATTTATTTAAGCAAACACGTAAGAATGAATTTGTTAAAGTTGCACTGAACAACACTTCTAATCGAATTAAAAGAAACAAGCCAGTTACCCCTGCTTTTTTATTTGCAGTATTTTTATGGCAAGCGCAAAATGAGCGTTTTCAATTGATCAAGAAAAAACAAAAAAGCACTTATTTAGCTATGAGTCAGGCTTCTGAAGAAGTTATTATTAATCAAATTAAGCAAGTGTCTTTGCCAAGATGGCTCACAGCGCGCATCAAGGATACCTGGATGATGCAAAATCGATTAGAAAGAATGCAGCCTAAAAAAGTGGATGACCTTCTCGCAAACAAAGGTTTTCGTATGGCTTATGATTTTTTAGTATTGCGCTCTCAAAGTATCAATCCTGAACTTAAATCTGTCGCTGATTTTTGGACAAAAGCGCAGAAATAATGCGCTCAGTCTTAATCACAGGCTGCTCTAGTGGAATTGGATTGTGCCTTGCTCAAGGCTTAAAGGCAGCAGGATACCGTGTTTTCGCAACTGCCAGAAAGCTAGAAGATGTTAATAATCTTAGTCGTTTAGGGTTTGAGGCATATCATCTGGATCTTGCCTCTTCTGCTTCTATTCAACTTGCTGTTAGTGAGATTTTTTCGCAATCAGATACTTTGTATGGGTTAATTCATAATGGCGCTTATGGACAGGTTGGCGCTTTAGAGGATGTTTCTAGAGAGGCGCTCGAAGCTCAATTTCAAGCTAATGTATTTGGTTGGCACGAGCTAACTAATTTAATTTTACCAAGTATGAAGCAAAATAATAGGGGCAGAGTTATCTACTTAAGCTCTGTATTAGGTTTTGTTGCCATGCCTTTTCGAGGTCCATACAATGCATCAAAATTTGCTATTGAAGGGTTGGTAGATACCCTTAGATTAGAGCTTATTAATACTCGCATACAATTATCACTTATTCAGCCCGGGCCGATAGAATCTCAATTTAGAGCCAATGCTTATTTAGCTTTTAAAGCACATGTTGACATGAATAAGAGCGACTATAAAGAGAATTACCAAGGTATGATACAGCGTTTAAGATCATCTAAGTTAGCTGCATATACGCTGGCACCTGAAGCGGTGTTAACCTGCGCGATACATGCATTAGAGTCACCTAAGGCTAAAATTCATTATAGAGTTACTTTTCCAACCAAGCTATTCGCATTGTTGAAAAGAATGTTACCCAGTCGAATTATGGATAAAATACTCTCTAAAGCAGGCGGCGGAGGCAAGCGATAAACTATGACTAAAAAATTTGATTTTAATAAAGGTCTATCTGATCTTGAAGAAATTGTTAAAACAATGGAATCGGGTGATTTAAGCCTAGAAGACTCATTAGCTTATTTTTCCAAAGGCGTTGAGCTGACTAAATCTTGTCAATTAGCATTGGATAGTGCTAGTCAAAAAATCTCAAAACTCACTGAGCAAGACGGCTTCAAAAGTGAAACACCTCTGGAAGATTCATAAAAAATCTGTATGCAGTTTGAACAATACACTAGCAGAGTTGATGCCAAACTTGACTACTATTTAACGAAGCAAGGCTCACTAACTGAGGCTATGCGCTATAGTGTGCTTGCCGGTGGAAAGCGCTTTAGGCCAATATTGACTTATTGTGTAGCAGATATGTTTGGCACTCGCTTGGAGCAAGTAGATTCAAGCAGTTGTGCAGTTGAATTTATCCATGCGTATTCACTCATTCACGATGATCTTCCAGCCATGGATGATGACGATATCCGCCATAATCAGCCTGCGTGCCATAAGCGTTTTGATGAAGCTCAAGCTATTTTAGCGGGTGATGGACTTCAGGCTTTGGCTTTTGAGGTATTAGTTAATGATCCCTTGTTAGATAGCCAGGTAAAAGTTGACCTACTATCAACACTAACACATGCTGCCTTTGAAATGGCAGAAGGCCAAGCAATTGATCTATCTATTGTTGATCAAGCGGTTGATATTACAGTTCTTGAAAACATGCACCGTAAAAAAACAGGCGCTTTGTTGAGTTGTGCGGTTGATTTGGGGGCGCTTGTTGCACAATGTAGTCAGCAAGATCGTGAAATCTTAAGAGATTTTTCTCAAGCCATTGGTTTGGCTTATCAGATACAAGATGATGTGTTAGATGTGGAGGCTCCAGTTGGTGTGTTAGGCAAACAGCAGCACTCAGATAGTGAGAAAAACAAGCCTACTTATCCTGCTATTATTGGATTACAACCCTCTAAAGAAGCGTATCAAGCGCTTTACACGCAAGCTAGTAATTGTTTAGGTCAGCTTAGTATCGATTCGACAAAGTTGCAATCACTTATTCATAAATTGCAGGTCAGGGAATTTTAGAATTGTACTAAAACACTACCCCAACTAAAACCACCGCCAATACCTTCCATTAGAAGATTATCTCCTTTTTTGATTCGCCCGTCTCTAACAGCTGTGTCGAGTGCTAGCGGAATAGAAGCAGCAGAGGTATTACCATGGTTAGCTAAAGTGACAATAACCTTATCCATAGGTGTTTTGATGCGTTTAGCAACGCTTGAAATAATACGAATATTAGCCTGATGAGGCACCATCCAATCGAGCTCTTCAGGGCTCATATTAACCTCTTTTAAAGTTTCTTCTGCTAATTCAGAAAGGCGATTAACTGCAATTTTAAAAACTTCATTGCCCGCCATTTCAATAAAGCCAGTTTCGTTAATAACGTTATTGTTAACTTGTAAAGAAGATAGATAAGTGCCATCACTAAACAATTTGGAATGTAAGATGCCTGTTTCTTCACTGCCAGTGAGAACAACTGCACCAGCGCCATCACCAAAGAGAATAGCGGTAGAGCGATCGCTCCAATCAACAATTCTTGACATGGTTTCACTGCCAACCACTAAAATATTTTTAGCAGCGCCTGTTTTAATGTATTGTTCAGCTGTTGTTAATGCAAAGATAAAGCCGGCGCAAACAGATTGCAAATCAAAAGCAGGGCATGTGGCACCAATTGCTTTTTGTAGCATAGTTGCTGTGGCCGGGAAAATTTTATCAGGTGTAGTGGTTGCAAGAATGATTAAGTCAAGTTCGGATGCGTCAATACCCGCCATTTCAAGTGCTTTTATTGAGGCATTTTCAGCTAAGTCACAGGTACTTTCATTAACAACTACATGGCGTTGTTTAATGCCTGTGCGAGTTGTAATCCACTCATCTGTTGTATCAATAGATTTAGAAAGGTCATCATTAGTGATAACTTTTGACGGTAGATAGCTTCCTGTACCAATAATTCGTGCAAATTTATTCATTTTTCTCCAATTCTATTGAAACTTGGGAGGATATTTTATCGATAATTTTAGCATTGACTTCGGTATAGGCTTCAGAGATTGCCATAAAGAATGAGTCACTATCAGCACCACCATGGCTTTTAACAACAATACCGCGCAAACCTAATAAGCTAGCTCCATTGTATTTACCAGGATCTAAACTAGATTTAAAATCTTTTAGAACGGGGGTTGCGATCAGAGCAACAATTTTAGTAAGCCAGTTGCGTGTAAATGCACGTTTTAAGTAATGACTCATCATGCTAGCAACCCCTTCGCTCGCCTTAAGAGCAATGTTTCCTTCAAAGCCATCGCACACAACCAAGTCAACGCTGCCTTTATAGATATCATCGCCTTCCACAAAACCTTGGTAGTTTAAATTTGAAGCTTTGAGTAATTCCGAAGTTTTTTTAATCTTGTCATTGCCTTTCATTTCTTCTTCACCAACATTTAAAAGGCCGACTGTGGGTTGAGAGATATTTTCAGTTTGCTCAACGGCAATCGAGCCCATGGTGGCAAACTCGAGTAATGCTTGAGGGCTTGAGTCAACATTAGCACCTAAATCCAGCATATGAGTATGACCAGTCATAGTTGGCATGCGCCCCATAATAGCTGGCCTGTCGATACCTTGAATCGTCTTAAGAACAAAGCGAGAAATAGCCATCAGAGCGCCAGTATTACCTGCGCTCACACAAGCATCTACAGTATTAGATTTAACCAAATTAATAGCAACACGCATAGAAGAATCTTTTTTCTTACGAAGTGCCATTGCTGGAGATTCGTTCATTAATACAACTTCCGAAGTATGAACAATCTTAATTCGAGTAGTTGTATTATTGGCAGGAGAGTGTTTATTAAGTTCAGCTTCAATTTCTGACTGGTCACCGACAAAAGTTAATTGCAAGTCTTGAAATACACCCAGAGCTTTGATACCTGCCTCAACAGTGACAGGTATACCATGATCTCCCCCTGAGGCATCAATTGATACCTTGATAATCATGGGGTAATTAAGCTTCTACTTCTTGAACGTCTTTTGTGTTGATAACTTTTTTTCCACGGTAGTAACCATCTGCAGTCACATGGTGACGCAGATGAGTTTCACCTGTTTCTTGATCTTCTGATAATGAAGGACTTGTTAATGCATTATGTGAACGACGCATGCCTCTTTTTGAAGGGGTTTTTCTACTTTTTTGTACAGCCATCTTTTTACTCCTTGGTTGAGTTTTTTAATTGTTCTAAAACTGCAAAAGGGTTTTTACGCTTTTGCTCTATTACTGGGCTTTCATCCTTGTACGATTGGCATTCATGTGAATGCATCGGTATCATTGGAATGGATATTAGCACCTCATCCGTTATAAATTCTATTGCTGAAAATTCTTCATCCGCGTTCAAAATTGTCTCAAAACTTGGATCTAAATCTTCAGCCTGATTTTCATGAATAATAAAAGCCAATTTAAAGGTGGGATTTAGCTGAAGCTTAACTTCTTTTAAGCAGCGCTGACAATCAAGCGCCACTGCTAATTCCACACTACCTTCAATACAAGGAATTTTTCCATTCTCAATATAAAAATTTAACTTAACACTAACCTGATCATCAACATTTGAAACAATGTCTTTAATTCTTGGAAAGTCTTTCACCGTATAAGTCTGTGAAAAAATTAACCCTTTTTTAGCAAAGCTTAAAAGTTTTATATTAGCCGGTATTCCCTGCATCTTTTATTATCAAAAAAATAACTTAGCAATTTTACCAAAAATAGTTTGTTAAATGAATTTTTATATGAAATTAATATTACTTATAATTGGTCAATTTAAATGGGTCAAAATGATGCTATTATTGTTAATATTTACCTTATTTTTAAGTTCATCAGTTTTTGCCTATACGCAGCAAAACTTTATAGAGCAGCTGCTATCAACGCATGAGTTTTTTGAAAAAGAAATGATTAATCTAAAAATCAAAAAACTAGAAATGGAAGGGGATCAAGCTAATTATGGAAATTGGTCTTGGGATATTAGCGCTGAGATAGGGCATATTCATAAAGAAAAGCTAAAATATGACTATATATCAGGGACTGATTATGCGCGCGACACACACCAAAAAGTAAGAAAAATATCTTCTGACTTATCTAAAAAATTCTTTTCAAATGGATCCGAGCTAACCCTATCTTTTGATCGATCCTTACCTATTAAAGGCGAGCAAATGCATGACAAAAATGGCTATCAAAAAGATAAAAATACAACTGAGTATTTAACTGATACCAGTGTTAGTTGGACATTACCACTGCTAAAAAATAAAGCCGGAATAGTAGATCAAAAGACTTATGATTTGTCAGTTTTGGATTACGAAGATGAAAAGCTGATTTTAAAAGAATCACAAGAGGATTTTATCGAGGATAAGGTCTTTGAATTTATTGATTGGGTAGGGTTTAAATGGCAAATAGATACAGTTAATGAAGCTGTTATTAAATTAGAAGATATTAGTCAAAAAATTGCGAAAGATGAAATGGTAGACACCAAAGTATTAGAGCGATTTATTGATAAGAAAAGACGTTTATTACTAGATTTACAGTCAAAATTAAAATCACAAACAGGCTTGTTATTAGCTTCTGATAAGTCTATTGATTTTTATAAAGATTTGCCAAGTTTGCCAAATATATTTTATATAGATCTAGTGGACGATATTGAGCGTTATTGCCGTTTAAATATTAGAGATTTACAACGAATTGATTTAGAATTGCAAAAAAATAGTCGATATATTAAAACCTATCAAAATGCTGAGTTAGCTGATTTTGATTTTACAATTAGCGCTGCCAAAGATTATAACAAAGGCAATTACACTAGTTACTCAAAATCGAGTGAAACAAATGTAGAAACTAAACTGGTTTTTTCTTATCCGTTAAGTGGTGATATTTCCAATCAAGTGTATTTGGATAAATATCGTTTTAAGCGTCGACAAATTGAACTTAAATATGAGAATAAATTAAAAGACATTGTGTCGGCCATTAATAAGCTTGATACAGATATAAAGCAAGGGTTAATTCGACTTAAACTTGCCCAACAACAAATTAAACAAAATAAAATTAATAATGAATTGAATCTTTATTACGCTGGACAAGGTGACGTTAGATTTGCAATTATTGAGCAAGAAGATTATCAGCAAATACAGCTAGAAAAAAACGAAATTCTAATTGATTTATATAAAAACAAGCTTAAGTACAATAGTCTATTAGATCGGTTATTACCAAACTCTTAAAGGCTAATATTTTTTTTGCATTTCCACAGTCCAATCTCTCACCTCTTTGGTCAGTTCAGTGGCGTTTTTTCCTATTGGTTGGATTGGTTTTCCAATAACCAGTGTAATAACACCAGGTTTTTTAACAAAGCTACCTTTTGGCCAAAGTCTACCAGCATTATGATAAACCGGAATAATATTACATCCTGTCTTTTTTGCAATAGCCATGCCACCACTCTGATATTCGCCTAACTTAGTGAATGGTTGGCGTGTCCCTTCTGGAAAAACAATTACAAAAATTCCCTCTTTAATACGAGCAGAACCCTGTTTAATAACTTTTTTAATGGCTTTTAATTTTTCCCCACGATCAATAGTAATCGGTTTAAGTAGTGATAAACCCCAGCCAAAGATTGGAATCCATTGTAATTCCTGCTTCAGAACCCAAGTTTGATGAGGAAAGATAGTTTGAAATGCCAGGGTTTCCCAAGTTGATTGATGATTAGAGATAATCACACTTGCTTCATTAGGAATATTTTTGTTGCCAATAACATTTAGTTTAATATTCAGAGTAACCTTAAGCCACCACATGCAAAATATCGACCACCTAGATAAGATACTATAGCGATATTTAATCGGTAAAAAGAACAAAGACAAGGCTATCGCTACTAAAAAGCTAAGCACCAAAGTTGAGCCTAAAAAATACAATAGTGATCTTAAAAACAGCATAAGAGATACCATGTGAAAACGTTATAATTTATAGACTTAAGATTTTAACGAACTTCTATGACGGTTAACACCATTTTATTTGATTTAGACGGTACGCTAGTTGATACTGCTCCAGACTTAGCTTATGCCTTAAATACACTTCTAATTAAAAATGAATTGCCAGAAAAGCCCTATAAAAATATTAAGCCCCTGGTAGCTTTTGGCGGTAAGGCTCTAATTAAGTATGGGTTTAATTGTGATGAAAATCATCCAAATTTTTTGGAGTGGCATAGAAAAATTTTAGAAATTTATACAGATAATATCGATCGAAATTCTTCAACATTTAAAGGTGTTGATTCGGTGATTAAAGCTCTGGAAGCAAAACAAATTCTCTGGGGTGTGGTTACCAATAAGCCTGAACATTTAACCCTTTTATTACTAGAAAAATTAAATATTAATCCTGATGTGGTGGTCTGTGGAGATACTTTAGAATTTAACAAACCCCATCCAGCGCCATTGTTATATGCCTGTGCGCAATTAGCTGTTCAGCCAGAAAGCTGCTTATTTGTAGGAGATGATAAAAACGATATGTTGGCAGGGGCCAATGCAGGTATTAAGACCATTGCTGTAACTTATGGATATGGCAAAGTTAGTCAAGATTGGAATTATGATTATCTGATTGATCAAGTGGAAGAATTAATGGAGTTTTTGTAATGGATTTAGTGAGTTTATTATTAGGTTTTTTATTTGGAGCAATAGTCGTATATTTTTATCAAGATAAGCGTCTGCAAGTATTAACCAAAGAGAAAATTCATTTAGAAGTTAGTCTTGATGAAAAAATTAAATCTTATGAAAATCAAATTGATATGATTAATATTGCTAGAGAGCAAATGAGTAAAGACTTTAAATCGGTTGCTAGTGATATTTTAGAAAAAGATCGAAATGATTTGAGTGTTAAAAATACAGAACTGTTAACTCCATTACAATCACAACTTAAAGAATTCAGAGATAAGATCGAGGTGATCACCACCGAGCAAATTAAAGAGCGAGCAACACTTGCTGCACAAATTGACAATTTGAAAAAAACCAGTATTGAGGCGCAAGAAACTACTCAAAATCTAACTAACGCACTAACTTACGATAATAAACAACAGGGTGATTGGGGCGAGATGATTCTTAGCTCTATTTTGTCGAGTTCTGGCTTGCGTGAAGGGCATGAATTTGATACACAAAAACAACTTAAAAATGAACAAGGTGTGGCTTTTAAGCCAGATGTGGTATTACACTTACCTGAAGAAAAAGACATTGTTATTGATTCTAAAGTCTCACTGAAAGCCTATAAAGATTATATTGCTGATCAAACTAATGTAGCAGCTCTTAAGGCACATGTAAGCTCAGTTGAGGCGCATATTAATGGTATTAGCATCAAGGAATATGAAAATTTAAAAGGTGTTTTAACGTTAGATTTTATTTTTGTTTTTATTCCTATTGAATCGGCCTTATTAGTTGCTCTTGATCAAAAACCAGATTTGTTTACCGTTGCGCTTAAAAAGAATATTGTTTTAGTTTCGCCATCAACATTGATGATGAGCCTTAAGACGGTGCATCATATTTGGCAAACTGAGCGTCAAAATCAAAATTCTGAAGAGATTGCGCGTCAGGCAGGGGCAATGTATGACAAATTATTTGGCTTTATTAAATCTATGGATGAGATTGAAAAAAGCTTGGATAAGGCAAAAAAAAGCTATAAAGAGGCTCGTGGAAAGCTTTCTGACGGCAAGGGTAATTTAATTGGCCGAGCTGAAAAACTTAAAGAGCTTGGCGTACAAAGCAAAAAGGAGTTGAATTAATGCAAGTTTCAGCAGATTTTTCATTTACACCGGATGAGCTAAAAGATAAGATTATTTTAGTAACAGGCGCGAATCGTGGCTTTGGCAAAGCCATGACACTTGATTTGGCTAAAGCGGGAGCGACAGTGATTATGCTTGGTCGCGATCTAGGCTCACTGGAAACAACTTATGATGAAGTGGTTAATGCTGGATTTGCAGAGCCAATCTTATACCCGTTGGATCTTGAGGGAGCAACGCCTGAGCACTACGAGCAGTTGCAAAAAGATATTTTGGATAATTTTGGTCGGCTTGACGGACTCATTCACAATGCTGGCATTATTGGCACCATGATGCCAATTGAGCAGTATGATCTTAAACTTTGGTATTCCACTATACAAATTAATGTAAATGCACCTTTTATGCTCACGCAATTTTTAATCCCTGTACTAAGTAAATCAAAAGATGCGCGTATTTTGTTTTTGTCTTCGTCTGTTGGGCGAGCGGCAAAAGCTTATTGGGGTGCTTACGGTGTGAGTAAATTTGCCATTGAAGGTTTAAGCAAGACTTTGGCAGAAGAGCTTGAAAAAACCAATATTCGAGTAAATTCGTTTGATCCAAAACGAATGCGCACTGAAATGCGAAGAACTGCTTATCCTGCAGAAAATTCAGATAATAATCCACTACCTGAAAGTGTTTCTCCAGCTATTGTGTATTTAATGAGTGAGGCAGCTCAAAGCCTAAATGGTGAACAGCTAACGTTAGAAAGCTAGCGCTGTAAGTCGTCTGTTAGGTGTGGGTGAATGGTTTTCAAAATGGCCTTAAAAAC
>JAHZKM010000019.1 GCA_022600395.1 Pseudomonadota bacterium
CGCTCAAGGCAAGCCAAATCCAGCTTCAAAAGCGCTTTACATGAGCAAGGGTTGTGTCGGTTGTCACGGTCCAACACTAGCAGGTAATGAAATGTTAGGATCAGCTAATTTAAGTGATAATATTTATCGTTTTAAGGCAGAAGACCAGCATGCTTCAGTGGTGCGTACCATTCTTCATGGAGTTAACCAAGCTCATGATCCGCAAACACAAGATGCGGTAATGCCAGCGTTTGGTCAGTCTAGTGTGATTGATGCAGTGCAGCTTAAAAAACTTACAGTTTATGTTCATCAGTTAGGTGGTGGCGATCCTTTGCCAGAAATTGCTAAAAAAATTAAAGCCTCAACGGACACTAAATACAAGCCAGTTGCTGCTAAGAGTAATTCTTATGCAGATATGATTGTTGCAGCCAAGGCAAATTATCAAAAGAATCTTGATCAAAATATGGGTTGGAGAGATACTGGCAAAATGATCAAAGAAGCTGAAAAAAATAAAGATGCAGCATTAGCCAAAAAAGCAAACATGCAAGCGGTTAACGCCCTGAGACAAGCGTCAGTGTCTGGCAATGCAGGCCCAAGATTTTAATAGTATTTAAGCGTTAAAAAATGCCTCGTTATGAGGCATTTTTTTTATTCAATAAAAAGTAATAAAACAATGATTTTTATTAAATAAAGATAAACATTGTTTGGTATAATTTGCGCTATTGCCGAAGTAGCACAGTTGGTAGTGCAACTGATTTGTAATCAGTAGGTCGCCAGTTCGAGTCCGGCCTTCGGCACCATATCAAAATCTAAACCCAGAGTCTTATCTGGGTTTTTTATTTTTAGATGGTTTACGTTTTCATAATATCTGGAAACTCTAAAGTTTGTAATGAACGTTTTCAGCCTAAACCACTGATAATGGCTTTTAATATACTTTGATCCATGCAATTAGCAAGATTAACGCCGTTCCTTGTCGTTTTCAAAAAAAATCAAATTTTTTTAATTAGTGGCAAAAACTATTAAAAAACGTCATAAAACTCATGACTTATTAGGAAAACCACTCATAAGTCTATCTTTAATAAAAAAGAGTCAAAATATTCTAATACAAAATCCTGGATTTTCGTTATTTTTGAAATAAATAACTAGGAATGTAAGCAATTCGGGGTTTTAAAGAAGGCACAATCAGCGCCTATTACTGGGTCACAATAGGCGCACAATTCATCACCATTCTCTAGTTTAATTTTTTTATTATCTAAAAGAATTCCCTCTTTTTTTAACTCGGATAGCGCTCTAGAAAAAGATTCTGGTTGCATACCTAAATAAGCAGCAATTAACGATTTTGGGTAAGGTAACTCAAAAGTAGAGTTAATTTTTGAGTGCACTAAATACCAGCCCACTTTTTCTTTGGCAGTTTTGAGTTGTAGCACCTCTGCACTAAGCATAAGGCTTTGGACGCTATTAGCTAAATATTGTACAATGTTTAGGGAAAATTGATGGTGATCTGCCATAGTTTTAGCAATAGATTCTTGCGAGAAGTAAAATAGAGTGGTTTTTTTTACAAAATCTGCTGCAACATCATAATGAGGTGAAAAATGCATAGGAGAAACAAGATCTTTTTTATCAACAATCTTCAAGACAATTTCGTCTCCGCGTTCATCAATCTTAGTTAATTTGAACAAGCCGTCAAAATTAATATAGAGCCTGGAATGCTCTTTAGAGTTGAACGTGACAATTTCATTTTTATGAAATTGCCTTACTTGCAAAGTTTCAAACAAGGGTTGGAGCTCCTTCTGAGTTAGATTATTAAAAAGAGGGAGCTTATATAAATAGCTGTAATATTGTTCTAAATGTTTTTTAGTTGGGACCATGGTAAAGAATTGTAGCAGACCAGAGTAAATATAGTTCAAATTATTTAGTTTTTTCTTGATCTATATCAAGGGTTCATTTCGGACTGATGATAAAATTAAATTCTCTCCCCCGGGGTTGATTGAACAATTAGCCCCACCCTATTAAACCAAATCCCTGTTTTTAATTCTCAGGGATTTTTATAAGCAGAGTAATTTGAGTTTATTTGATTTATCGTTGATTAAAAAATATAACCGATCTGGTCCAAGATACACCTCTTACCCGACGGCAAATAATTTTTCAGCATTCACTCAAAGCGATTATAAAGATCAAGTGATGTTGAGCAACGAACGCCAAGGGCCGATTTCACTATATTGTCATATTCCGTTTTGTAATACGGTGTGTTTTTACTGTGGCTGCAATAAGGTTGTGACTAAGGATAAAGGCAAAGCCGAGCATTATTTGGACGCTTTATTTAATGAGATTGATAAACAAGGTGCGCTGTTTGATTCTGAGCGTCAAGTGGAGCAAATGCATTTTGGTGGTGGCACACCTACGTTTTTATCAAACCAGCAAATTCTACGCCTCAGTGAGAAACTTCAGAGTGTTTTTAACTTTTCAAAACATGGCGAATATTCAATTGAAATTGACCCAAGAGGTGTTGACGAAGGCACGATTAAAGCTTTGGCGAAAGCACGGTTTAATCGTATTAGTCTAGGTGTACAAGATTTCAATACCGCCGTGCAAAAAGCAGTTAATCGCGTTCAAAGTTTTGAGCAGACGCAGTCTGTGATTAAGCTTGCTCGCGACTATAATTTTGAGTCAATTAGTATTGATTTGATTTACGGTCTGCCAAAGCAGTCGGTTGAAAGTTTTAAAACCACGCTTAAGCAAATTAGTGAGCTCAAGCCCGATAGAATTTCTCTGTTTAATTATGCACATTTGCCCGAACTATTTAAGCCGCAGCGACGTATTGATGTTTTAGAGTTGCCAAATGCGGATGAAAAATTGGCCATTTTTAAATATTCAATGGATTTTTTGCTGGAACAAGGCTATGCTTATATTGGCATGGATCACTTCGCTTTGCCAGAAGATCCTTTAGCTATTGCTCAGCAACAAGGACACCTGTATCGGAATTTTCAGGGATATTCTACGCATGCTGATTGTGATATTGTAGGACTAGGGTTGAGTTCTATTGGTCAGGTTGGCGATAGTTTTTCTCAGAATGAAAAAAATCTACAACAGTATTATGAAACAATCGAGTCGGGTGATTTGCCAGTCATTAAGGGTCAAATTATTCAAGCCGACGACAAAATCAGACGCGCCGTTATTATGGATCTAATTTGTCACTTCAAGCTGGATTTTGACAAAATTGAAGCGAACTTTAATATTGATTTTAACAACTACTTTGCCGACGCTTTAAATGAACTAGGTGAGATGCATAAGGACGGCCTTATTGAACTAACTGAGAATTCTATTAAAGTAATGGAAAGAGGAAAGTTACTAATTCGTAATATTTGTATGGTGTTTGATGCTTATCTATCTAGCAGCAAAACCCAGTTTTCTAAAACGATCTAATAATATCAAAATCATCCGCTAATTCCAAGACAAAATCGGTCTTTTCTAGCTTGGGGTTAAGAGCCATCTTGCTAAAAGTGACTTGAATTTTTTGACCCAATGGGTTTGTTAGGCGAATAGCGTGTAGCAGATTTTGGCGAAACCCAAAGCTAAGCTGATTGGGTTGCTGTGTTGCGTACCAATTAACATTCGACTCACTATGTGTATATTTTGGTAAGCTTTGTAGTTGTTCAGGTCGATTAAGTAGCCAATATAAGGGCGTTTCTTTTAGCTCAGTCATTGCTCGTTGACTCGCTTGCTCTAATTCGGTATCAACCAGCCAAAGTTCATGATTATTGAGCAATAAAGTTTGTTTGATAGGCGAGTGTGTTTGCCAAATAAAAGATGCAGGTCGTTTAAACCGTAAGTAGCCAGAAGTTTGAGTTAAGGGTTTTTTCTCATCGGTATAGATCTGCTGAGTAAAGTCAGCACTAAGCGTTTCAAATGAGTTGAAAAAATCTTCAAACTCATTATTGGCCAAAGCAACACTACAAAAACATAAGGTCAATGCACCTATAAGATTAGTCATCTGTATTGATTGGCTCTGGCGCCAGCACTTGACGATTGCCCGCACTATTCATTGTACTAACAACGCCGGCCGATTCCATATCCTCGATAATACGCGCCGCACGATTGTAGCCAATACGCATACGGCGTTGCAAACTAGAGATAGACGCTCTACGTGAAGAGGTGACAATTTGTACGGCTTCGTCATACAAAGGGTCCATTTCTCCGCTAGGCGTTGAGGTGATGCCACTTGAGCTTTCATGCGATTCTTGTGATTCACTATGAGCATTTAAAATGCCATCAAGATAATTGGTTTCTGAGTTGGCTTTAAGGAAATTTACTACGCGTAAGATTTCGTCATCATCAACAAAAGCACCATGCACACGAGTTAGGTGTGCCATGCCAGGGCTCATATACAACATATCACCCATACCGAGCAATTGTTCAGCGCCACCTTGGTCAAGAATAGTGCGAGAATCTACCTTACTAGACACTTTAAAAGCAATGCGGGTTGGTACGTTGGATTTAATCAAGCCAGTAATAACATCAACACTTGGTCTTTGGGTGGCGATAATAATATGAATACCCGCCGCTCGTGCCTTTTGCGCGAGACGTACAATTAGCGCCTCAACACGCTTGGCTTTGGCACGATCCTCTTGAGCTAAAGCGCCCAACATGTCGGCGTACTCATCAATAACGAGCATAATTAAAGGAAGGACTTCTAGTTCTGGCGCCTCTTCCCCCTCTTCTGCAGTATTTTTATTAAAGCTTGGGTCAAGTAGAGCCTCGCCTTTTTGCTTAGATTTTTTAAGTTTTTCATTAAAACCATCGATATTGCGAACGCCAAACTTGGCTAACAATGAGTAGCGGCGTTCCATCTCATTGACACACCACCATAGCGCAGAGGCCGCCTCATTCATATCGGTTACAACAGGTGTTAATAAGTGTGGAATATCTGCATAAATCGCCAATTCAACAATTTTAGGATCAATCATAATGATACGAACTTCATCAGGCTTGGCCTTGTAAAGTACGCTTAATATCATCGCGTTTAAACCAACTGACTTGCCCATGCCAGTAGCACCCGCGACTAATAAATGTGGCATTTTTGCCAGATTAGCTACAACTGGATTGCCATTAATATCCTTTCCCAGTCCCATGGACAATGTTGATTTGGAGTTGGCAAATGCTTCAGAGGCGAGCACCTCTTTCAGGCTGATCATCTCACGTACTTCGTTAGGAATTTCTAAACCAATTACAGGCTTTCCGGGTATCACATCCACAATACGCACACTTTCAACCAATAAGGCACGCGCCAAATCTTTGTTGAGATTTATGATTTGTGAAACCTTAACGCCAGGGGCTAAGGAAAGCTCAAACTGAGTTACAACCGGGCCGGGGGTTACCGTGGTAATGGTGACGTCAAAACCAAAGTCTTTGAGTTTTATCTCGACTTGTCGTGACATGTCTTCAAGCGCTTGCTTGGAAAATCCGTTACTATTGCTGATAGGCTCATCGAGTAAATCTAGGCTTGGTAAGCCTGCAACTGTGGCAGTATTAAACAAGTTTGAAGAAGCTGTTTTTTTGATTTTTTTAACTTGCGTATTTTTTACTTTAGCTACAGCACCAGGTGTTGTGAGTTTTGGTGTGATTTTTAGCTTTTCTGGCTTGTTGAGCTTAGTCTTGGCGCGCCGAGCTTGAATTTTGGCAAAAAAAGCGCCTAAGGTGTTTTTAGTTGAAGAAAAAATACTTATCCATGAGGCGCTAGCAACAATGCTAAAGCTCACCATCATAATGCCTAAATAAACAATCAATGAAGCGTCGCCAAACACCACACCAAAGTAGTCGTGCATGCTAATGCCAAGATAGCCACCTGATGCTCCTGTGTTGGTAAAGTTTTGAGCCAGAAAAGCGCTACTAAAAGCAATTAAAACGATGAGCGCAATATTACGAGCTAAGATCAGCGATCGAGGTGATTTGGGCTGTTCTGCACTTTTATGCACACACCAGCCGAACCAAATGAGTGCAATGGGGATGATGTAGGCACTAAAGCCAAAAATAGATAAAGAGACATCGCTCAAATAAGCACCAAATATTCCGGCTAAATTAGAAACCGAGGCATCTAGCGCGACATCACCAGACCAGGGGTTTTCATGAGCTGAGTGAGTAAGTAGCGCTGCCAAATAGACTAGCCCTGTAGCTACCAAAACGATAAAAAGCATTTCACTACTGGCTTTTGTACGTGGCTTTTGTCGGTTTTTTTTGACTTTAATTGAGGTATTTTTTTTCAAGAGGATTTACGCTTACTTTATAATGTTTGAATCTAAAAGACTGATTTTGGTCTGGCTATAAGTATAAAGGATTGAAATAGAAATGAGTGAAAATAAACATTGTAAGGTATTGATTGTAGGCTCTGGCCCTGCGGGTTATTCAGCGGCTGTTTACGCGGCGCGTGCTAATTTAAATCCAGTGATGGTTAGTGGTATGGAGCAGGGTGGCCAGCTAATGACAACTACTGAGGTTGATAATTGGCCGGGCGACGACTCAGGTGTTCAAGGACCTGAATTAATGGAGCGTATGAAAAAACATGCTGAGCGTTTTAACACCGAAATCATTAATGACTACATTACAGAGGTCGACTTTTCAAAACGCCCTTTTACACTCAAAGGTGGCGCAACAACTTATAGTGCAGATTCAGTGATTATTGCTACTGGTGCATCGGCACGCTATTTAGGCCTTGAGTCTGAAGAGGCTTTTAAAGGTAGGGGAGTATCAGCTTGCGCAACTTGCGATGGGTTCTTTTATCGTGGACAGAAAGTTGCCGTTATTGGCGGTGGTAATACAGCAGTTGAAGAGGCATTGTTTTTGTCCAATATTGCAGATCATGTGACAATCGTTCATCGAAGAGATAAATTCTCTAGCGAGAAAATATTGTCCGATCAGTTAATTGAAAAGTCAAAAACGGGAAATATCACGATTGAGTACAATCAAAATTTAGATGAGGTACTAGGCGATGATATGGGCGTGACAGGGTTGCGACTGAAAGATAACGATGATAATACTAAGGAAATCGATGTGCACGGCGTTTTTATTGCCATTGGACATACCCCAAATACAGGTATTTTCGAAGGACACCTGGAAATGAATCACGGCTATCTACAGGTGCAAAGTGGTACGCAAGGCAACGCGACTCAAACTTCAGTTGAAGGTGTGTTTGCGGCAGGCGATGTTGCTGACCATATTTATCGTCAAGCAATCACTTCGTCGGGCTCAGGCTGTATGGCGGCTTTAGATGCTGAAAAATTTTTAGGCGAATAGTTTTTAGCGCACGTACAAAGATTTATCGGTATAATTCTGACTTTTACGGCCACATAGCTCAGTTGGTAGAGCAAGGGATTGAAAATCCCTGTGTCCCTAGTTCAATTCTAGGTGTGGCCACCATATTAAATTAATAAAAAAGCACCTTAGTCGGTGCTTTTTTATTGTTTGAGTTTCTCAGTTATTATTGAAGGTTGTCTTATACGTGGCTACATTGCATAAGGC